>NZ_JBEXPT010000087.1:0-28958 GCF_040612195.1 Streptomyces sp. NPDC006450
TCAAGGAACGGACGCTTCCTTTGTACTCACCCTCTCGGGCTTTCCTCCGGGCGCTTCCTTCGTTCTTGTGTCTCCGACTCTATCAGACTCTTTCGTGTCCGATTCCCGGTCGAAGCGGGTTTCGCTTTCCAGTTCTTCGCTTTCGCGCTTTCCCTTTCCTGCGATTCCAACTCTACCAGATCATTTCCGCGCCTATCCGGCTTGGATTTGAATTGGATGGCCATTGGAGAGCCATTCCCTTTCGGGCGAGCCAGACCATATCAGGTTTCCCAGGTCCGGATTCCCACCCGCCCGCATCGGACCGTCCGGGCACACGTGTGTGCCGGGGTGCCGTGCGAGGTGGAGACGTAAACGTACTGGAGCGGGGCCCCCGGATGCAAATCCGGTTGCCCCGCTCCGGTGTGGTCGCTACGGCGAGGCTCAGACCTCGACGACGACGGGGAGGATCATCGGGCGGCGGCGATAGCCGTCCGAGACCCACTTGCCCATCGTGCGACGGATGAGCTGCTGGATCTGGTGCGGCTCGGCCACACCGTCCGCGGCGGCCCGTGCGATGGCTTCCTCGATCTTCGGCAGGACGGACCCGAACGCCGAGTCCTCGATGCCGGAGCCGCGGGCCTGGATGTTCGGGCCGCTGACGATCTTGCCCGTGGTGCTGTCCACCACGACGTAGACCGAGATGATGCCCTCGTCACCGAGGATCTTGCGGTCCTTGAGGTGGGCTTCGGTGACGTCGCCGACCGAGAGGCCGTCCACGTAGACGTAGCCGGCCTGGACCTTGCCCGAGATGCGGGCCTTGCCGTCGATGAGGTCGACGACGACGCCGTCCTCTGCGATGACGATGCGGTCCTTCGGTACGCCCGTCAGGGCGCCCAGCTCTGCGTTGGCGCGCAGGTGGCGCCATTCGCCGTGGACCGGCATCAGGTTCCGCGGCTTGCAGATGTTGTAGAAGTACAGCAGCTCGCCGGCGGAGGCGTGGCCGGAGACGTGCACCTTGGCGTTGCCCTTGTGCACGACGTTGGCGCCCCAGCGGGTCAGGCCGTTGATCACGCGGTAGACCGCGTTCTCGTTGCCCGGGATGAGCGACGAGGCCAGGATGACCGTGTCGCCCGGGACGATCCGGATCTGGTGGTCGCGGTTCGCCATGCGGGACAGGGCCGCCATCGGCTCGCCCTGCGAACCCGTGCAGACCAGGACGACCTCGTGGGCCGGCAGGTCGTCGAGGGTCTTGACGTCCACGACCAGGCCGGCCGGAACCTTCAGGTAGCCCAGGTCACGGGCGATGCCCATGTTGCGGACCATCGAGCGGCCGACGAAGGCGACCCTGCGGCCGTACTCGTGGGCGGCGTCGAGGATCTGCTGGATGCGGTGCACGTGGCTCGCGAAGCTCGCCACGATGATCCTGTTGTTGGCGTTGGCGAACACCGTGCGCAGGACGTTGGAGATCTCGCGCTCGGGCGGGACGAAGCCCGGGACCTCGGCGTTCGTCGAGTCCGAGAGGAGAAGGTCGATGCCTTCTTCGCTCAGGCGCGCGAAGGCGTGCAGGTCGGTGAGGCGGTTGTCCAGCGGGAGCTGGTCCATCTTGAAGTCACCGGTGCACACGACCATGCCGGCGCCGGTGCGGATGGCCACGGCCAGGGCGTCCGGGATGGAGTGGTTGACCGCGATGAACTCGCAGTCGAAGGGGCCGAGGTTCTCGCGCTCGCCTTCCTTCACCTCGAGGGTGTAGGGGCGGATGCGGTGCTCCTGGAGCTTGGCCTCGATGAGCGCCAGCGTCAGCTTGGAGCCGATCAGCGGGATGTCCGGCTTCTCCCGGAGGAGGTAGGGGACGGCGCCGATGTGGTCTTCGTGGCCGTGCGTGAGGACGATGCCCTCGATGTCGTCGAGGCGATCCCGGATGGACGAGAAGTCCGGAAGGATCAAGTCGATGCCGGGCTGCTCCTCCTCGGGGAAGAGGACACCGCAGTCGACGATGAGCAGGCGGCCGTCGAACTCGAAGACGGTCATGTTGCGGCCGATCTCACCGAGCCCGCCCAGGGGGGTGACCCGAAGGCCGCCCTTGGGGAGCTTCGGCGGCGGACCGAGTTCAGGATGCGGATGGCTCAAAAGGTTCTCCTTCACCACGCGCGGCCACGTACCCGAGGCACGTGGCGCGCATGTCATTCGTGCACTTGCTGTTGTCTTGTGTGGTTCTGCTTATTCAGTTGTGAAGTCTGATGTCAGAGCTGTACCCCGCCGGCGGCAAGATCGATCTTGAGCTGCGCCGTCTCTTCGGCGGTCAGCTCGACCAGCGGGAGCCGCAGCGGGCCCGCGGGCAGGCCCTGCAGGTTCAGCGCGCCCTTGGTGGTGATCACACCCTGGGTGCGGAACATGCCGGTGAAGACGGGGAGCAGCTTCTGGTGGATCTCCGTGGCCTTCTGGACGTCGCCGCCCAGGTGGGCCTCGAGCATCTCGCGGAGCTCGGGGGAAACCACGTGACCGACCACGGAGACGAAGCCGACCGCGCCGACCGACAGGAGCGGCAGGTTCAGCATGTCGTCACCGGAGTACCAGGCCAAGCCGCTCTGCGCGATGGCCCAGCTGGCGCGTCCGAGGTCGCCCTTGGCGTCCTTGTTGGCCACGATACGGGGGTGCTCGGCCAGCCGGACGAGTGTTTCCGTATTGATCGGGACACCGCTGCGGCCCGGGATGTCGTAGAGCATGACCGGGAGCTCGGTGGCGTCGGCGATCGCCGTGAAGTGCCGGAAGAGGCCCTCCTGCGGCGGCTTGCTGTAGTACGGCGTGACCGCGAGCAGGCCGTGGGCGCCGGTGCGCTCGGCCTGACGGGCCAGCTCGAGGGTGTGACGGGTGTCATTGGTGCCGATGCCGGCGACCACGTGGGCCCGGTCTCCGACCGCTTCGAGTACGGCTCGTACGAGGTCGTTTTTCTCCGCGTCAGTGGTGGTCGGCGACTCACCGGTGGTGCCGTTGATGATCAGGCCGTCGTTGCCTGCGTCCACCAGGTGGACGGCGAGCTGCTGCGCGCCATCGAGGTCAAGTGCGCCATCCGCCGTAAACGGCGTGATCATGGCGGTGAGGACCCGCCCGAAGGGGGTCTGCGGAGTCGAGATCGGAGCCATGGGTAACACGCTACTCGCTGCCATGCTCGCGGTGTCCCCTCGGGGGACGTGATGAGGGTGTTGGAGCCCGGCACTGCCTGCTCGGGGGTTCAAGCAGTGCCGGGTCCGTTTGATCAGCCTAGATGAACTTTACGAAACGTGGCAATACGGACACTTCGGACTTACTCCGCACATACGTGCGGCGCCGGAGGATCCGCCCGTTCGGGGCACACCTGACTCGCGGCCGGCGGAGCTGACGCGGCGCCATAAAATTTGGTTAATGTCGCGAAAATCGGCACCGATCGGGCCTTTCGTGCGTCTTACCCGGTAGAACGCCCGCCCATCCTGCCCCCGCCGCTCGGGGCCCTGACCGCGAGGAGAGTCGTTCCCCATGTTCCGCCGGCGCGAACCCGTCCCGTTCGCCTTCGTCGCCGAGGCCGACCGATTCCGCAGCAACGTCACTCCGCCGCCGCGCGAGAGTCTGAGCAAGACCCAGATCGCCGCCCGTAGTCTGGTCGGACTGACCGTCGTGGCCGGGCTGGTCGGATCGCTGCTCTTCGGCATCCCCGCACTGCAGCCGAGCCACGCACCGGCGAAGTCGCAGCAGTCGGAGGCATCCGAGGGGCGGTAGCCTCACGGGCACAGCCCAACCGAACGTGCATGTGAGTGAGGTCTTGCCGTGCCCCTGCCCTTCCTGACGGCCGACGGCGCATTCGACGCGCACGACAACGGGGAGACGCTCCCCTACGAAGACCCCGACCGCTGGCGTCGGCCCTACCGTCCGGGGCCCTGGCGCGTGGCCATCGCCGCGGTGCTGCTCCTGCTCGGCTCGTTCATGCTGTTCGCCACGGTGATCATCGTGGCCGCCGGCACCTGGGCAGGCGCCCTGGGCGGTCTGCTCGCCTCGCTCGCCGTGGTCGGCTCCGCCCTGCGGCTGCTGCGCACGGGCGTCTGGGTGAGCCCCAAGGGCCTGCGCGTGGTCGGGTTCTTCACGACCCGTTCGGTCCCCTGGAACCAGGTCGGCGAGGTCCGCACGGTGCAGCAGCCCGTGCGCTGGCTCGGTCTGCCGAGGACCGTGCAGGGCCAGGCCCTGACGGTGGCCGCGCGCGGCGGCGCCGAACTGCCGGTGCTGCTGACCGACCACAGCGCCGATTTCCTGTCGCGGACCGAGGCCTTCGACCGGGCCGCCGACTCGGTCGGGGCCTGGGCCGACGAGTACCGGGCCGTGCCGGCCTGACAACACCCCCCCCCAAAGCCCCTGAGCGGGCGTCACGCGCACGGGAAGCCCCTACAGGCTCAGGCTTGTACGGGCTTTCCGTCGTGCAGGGAGATGGCCCGCTGCATGGCCTTGCGGGCCCGCGGGGTGTCGCGGGCGTCGTGGTAGGCGATGGCGAGGCGGAACCAGCTGCGCCAGTCCCCCGGCGCGTCCTCCGTCTCGGCCCTGCGGCGCGCGAAGACCTCGTCGGCAGAGTCCCGCAGGATCCGGCCGTACTTGTCCCGCTCCAGCTCGTCCACGGGCAGTCCGCCCTCGGCCTCCAGCTCGGCGCCGAGCTGGTTGGCCCTGGTGACGAACTGGGTGTTCTTCCAGAGGAACCAGACGCCGATGACCGGCAGGATCAGCACCGCCACCCCGAAGGTGACGGTGAGCCAGGTCCCGTGCCGGATCAGCATCAGGCCCCTGCTGCCGACCAGGACGAAGTACACGACCAGGACCGCGGCCGTGATGAAGTAGAGGATCTTCGCGCGCATGGGTGCCGCCGCCTGCTCGTCAGCCGAGTTCGAGGAAGTTTTCCAGGCCGAAGGTGAGGCCCGGAGTCTGCGTCACGCGGCGCGCACCGAGCAGGATGCCCGGCATGAAGCTGCTGTGGTGCAGGGAGTCGTGACGGATGGTCAGGGTTTCGCCCTCGCCGCCGAGGAGCACCTCCTGGTGGGCCAGCAGGCCTCGGAGGCGGATCGCGTGCACCGGGACGCCGTCGACGTCCGCGCCGCGTGCGCCGTCGAGCGCGGTGGCGGTGGCATCGGGCTGCGCGCCGAGGCCGGCCTCGGCGCGGGCGGCCGCGATGAGCTGCGCCGTACGGGTCGCCGTGCCGGAGGGGGCGTCGACCTTGTTCGGGTGGTGCAGTTCGACGACCTCGACGGACTCGAAGTAGCGCGCGGCCTGAGCGGCGAACTTCATGGTGAGGACGGCGCCGATGGAGAAGTTCGGGGCGATGAGCACACCGGTCGCCGGGGAGGCGGCGAGCCAGGTGTTCAGCTGGGCGAGGCGGTCCTCGGTCCAGCCGGTGGTGCCGACCACTCCGTGGATGCCGTGGCGGACGAGGAACTCCAGGTTCTCCATCACCGAGGCGGGGGTGGTCAGCTCGACCGCGACCTGGGCGCCGGCCTCGGCCAGCGTCTCCAGCTTGTCTCCGCGGCCGAGGGCGGCCACCAGTTCCATGTCCTCGGCGGCCTCGACGGCCTTGACCGCCTCGGAGCCGATGCGGCCCTGAGCGCCGAGAACTGCCACGCGCAGCTTGCTCATGTCATTCCTTAAAGTCCGTACGGGCCCGGGCCCTGTCCCGGGGCCCGGGCGACGTGCTCGTGAGATGGGCTAGGCGACGGCCTCGTCGAGACGGGCCGCCTGCTTCTCCTTCAGCGGGCCGATCACCGCGAGCGAGGGCCGCTGCGCCAGGACGTCCTGCGCGACCGAGCGCACCTCGTCCGGGGTGACCGCCGCGATCCGGGCCAGCAGGTCGTCGACCGACATCTGGTCGCCCCAGCACAGCTCGCTCTTGCCGATGCGGTTCATGATCGCGCCGGTGTCCTCCAGGCCGAGGACGGTGGAGCCGGACAGCTGGCCGACGGCCCGCCGGATCTCCTCGTCGGTGAGCCCTTCGGCGGCGACCTTGTCCAGCTCGTCCCGGCAGATCCGCAGGACGTCGTGGACCTGGTTGGGGCGGCAGCCGGCGTAGACGCCGAAGAGGCCGGTGTCGGCGAAGCCCGAGGTGTACGAGTACACGCTGTAGGCGAGGCCGCGCTTCTCCCGGACCTCCTGGAAGAGGCGGGAGGACATGCCTCCGCCGAGCGCGGTGTTCAGTACGCCGAGCGCCCAGCGGCGCTCGTCGGTGCGGGCCAGGGCCGGCATGCCGAGGACCACGTGGGCCTGCTCGGTCTTGCGGTTGACCAACTCGACGCGGCCGGAGGTGCGGATCCGCTTGGTGCCGGAGCGCGGACCGACCGGTTCGGCGTCGGTGCGGGTCAGGGCGCCGGCCTTCTCGAAGGCCGCGCGGACCTGGCGCACGACCTTGTTGTGGTCGACGTTGCCCGCGGCCGCCACGACCAGGTGGGTGGGGTCGTAGTGCTTCTTGTAGAAGCGGCGGATCCGGTCGGCGGTGAGCGCGTTGATCGTGTCGACGCTGCCGAGGACGGGGCGCCCGAGCGGGGTGTCCCCGTACATGGTCTGGGCGAACAGGTCGTGGACCATGTCGCCCGGGTCGTCCTCGGTCATCGCGATCTCTTCGAGGATGACTCCGCGCTCGGCGTCGACATCGGATTCGAGGATCAGCGAGCCGGTGAGCATGTCGCACACGACGTCGATGGCCAGCGGCAGGTCGGTGTCGAGCACCCGCGCGTAATAGCAGGTGTACTCCTTCGCCGTGAAGGCGTTCATCTCTCCGCCGACCGCGTCGATCGCGGAGGAGATGTCGAGGGCGCTGCGCTTCTCGGTGCCCTTGAAGAGGAGGTGCTCCAGGTAGTGCGTGGCGCCGTTCAGCGAAGGCGTCTCGTCCCGGGATCCGACGTGCGCCCAGATCCCGAAGGTGGCGGAGCGGACGGACGGCAGGGTCTCGGTGACCACGCGCAGTCCGCCGGGGAGGACCGTGCGCCGGACGGTGCCGATGCCGTTCGTGCCTTTGAGCAGTGTTTGGGTACGGGCGACGGCCCGCCCCTCCGAAGAGGGGCGGGCCGTCACACGGGAACTACGCGACGTCACTTGTCGGAGTCGTCCTTGTCAGCGTCGTCGCCGGCGGCCTCGCCGTCGATCACGGGGACCAGGGAGAGCTTGCCGCGGGAGTCGATCTCGGCGATCTCGACCTGGACCTTGGTGCCGACCGCAAGCACGTCCTCGACGTTCTCCACGCGCTTGCCACCGGCGAGCTTGCGGATCTGCGAGATGTGCAGCAGGCCGTCCTTGCCGGGCATGAGGGAGACGAAGGCACCGAAGGTGGTGGTCTTGACGACCGTACCCAGGTAGCGCTCGCCGACCTCCGGCATGGTCGGGTTGGCGATCTGGTTGATCGTGGCGCGGGCGGCCTCGGCGGCCGGACCGTCGGCGGCACCGATGTAGATGGTGCCGTCGTCCTCGATCGTGATCTCGGCGCCGGTGTCCTCCTGGATCTGGTTGATCATCTTGCCCTTGGGGCCGATGACCTCACCGATCTTGTCCACCGGGATCTTGACGGTGATGATCCGGGGGGCGAACGGGGACATGGCGTCCGGCGTGTCGATCGCTTCCATCATCACGTCGAGGATGTGGAGGCGGGCGTCGCGGGCCTGCTTGAGGGCGGCGGCCAGAACCGAGGCCGGGATGCCGTCGAGCTTGGTGTCCAGCTGGAGCGCGGTGACGAACTCCTTGGTGCCGGCGACCTTGAAGTCCATGTCGCCGAAGGCGTCCTCCGCACCGAGGATGTCGGTGAGGGCGACGTAGTGGGTCTTGCCGTCGATCTCCTGCGAGATCAGGCCCATGGCGATACCGGCGACGGGGGCCTTGAGGGGCACACCGGCGTTCAGCAGCGACATGGTGGAGGCGCAGACCGAGCCCATGGACGTCGAGCCGTTGGAGCCGAGAGCCTCGGACACCTGGCGGATCGCGTAGGGGAACTCCTCGCGCGTCGGGAGGACCGGCACGATCGCGCGCTCGGCGAGCGCGCCGTGGCCGATCTCGCGGCGCTTCGGCGAACCGACGCGGCCGGTCTCGCCGACCGAGTACGGCGGGAAGTTGTAGTTGTGCATGTAGCGCTTGCGGGTCACCGGGGAGAGGGTGTCCAGCTGCTGCTCCATGCGGAGCATGTTGAGGGTGGTGACGCCCAGGATCTGGGTCTCGCCACGCTCGAACAGCGCCGAGCCGTGCACGCGCGGGATGGCCTCGACCTCGGCGGCGAGGGTACGGATGTCCGTGATCCCGCGGCCGTCGATGCGGACCTTGTCCTTGATGACGCGCTCGCGGACCAGGGCCTTGGTCAGGCTGCGGTACGCGGCGGAGATCTCCTTCTCGCGGCCTTCGAAGGCCGGGAGGAGCTTCTCGGCGGCGATCTCCTTGACGCGGTCCAGCTCGGTCTCGCGGTCCTGCTTGCCCGCGATGGTCAGCGCCTGGGTGAGCTCGCCCTTGACGGCGGCCGCGAGGGCCTCGTACACGTCGTCCTGGTAGTCCAGGAAGACCGGGAACTCGCCCTCGGGCTTGGCGGCCTTCGCGGCCAGGTCGGCCTGGGCCTTGCAGAGGACCTTGATGAAGGGCTTCGAGGCGTCGAGGCCGGCGGCCACGACCTCCTCGGTCGGCGCCTCGGCGCCGCCCTTGACCAGGGCGATGGTCTTCTCGGTGGCCTCGGCCTCGACCATCATGATCGCGACGTCGCCGTCCTCGAGCACGCGGCCCGCGACGACCATGTCGAAGACGGCGTCCTCGAGCTCGGTGTGCGTCGGGAAGGCGACCCACTGGCCGCGGATCAGCGCGACGCGGACGCCGCCGATCGGGCCGGAGAAGGGCAGGCCGGCCAGCTGGGTGGACGCGGAGGCGGCGTTGATCGCCACGACGTCGTACAGGTGGTCGGGGTTGAGCGCCATGATCGTCGCGACGACCTGGATCTCGTTGCGCAGGCCCTTCTTGAAGGACGGGCGCAGCGGGCGGTCGATCAGGCGGCAGGTGAGGATCGCGTCCTCGGAGGGGCGGCCCTCGCGGCGGAAGAAGGAACCGGGGATCTTGCCGGCCGCGTACTGCCGCTCCTCGACGTCCACCGTCAGGGGGAAGAAGTCGAGCTGGTCCTTGGGCTTCTTCGACGCGGTGGTGGCGGAAAGCACCATCGTGTCGTCGTCCAGGTAGGCAACGGCGGAGCCGGCGGCCTGGCGGGCCAGACGGCCCGTCTCGAAGCGGATGGTGCGGGTGCCGAAGGAACCGTTGTCAATGACGGCCTCGGCGTAGTGGGTCTCGTTCTCCACTAGCGTTTTCTCCATTTTCGTCGTCTCCGTCCGCCACCCGTGTGGTGGTGGACGGTTGCGGAGAAGCGCTCCTGGCGTGCGGGCCGGTCTTCGATCGAAGCAGCCGGGCGAAGCCCCGTGCGGGCTTTCCGGATGCCACTACCGAGGACCGGCGGCGTAGGGAGGGCGCTCCTCCTCTTCAGTTGTGCACGTCTTTCGACGTGGACGCTTCCAGACTACAAAGCGTCCGGTACGTCGCGCACGTACAGCAAAGGGAGCGGCCCCCTCAATGTGGGAACCGCTCCCTTCACAGCGTCTTTACTTGGCGCCGGCCGCACCGCGGCGGATGCCGAGGCGCTCGACCAGCGTACGGAAGCGCTGGATGTCCTTCTTGGCCAGGTACTGCAGCAGGCGGCGACGCTGGCCGACCAGGATCAGCAGACCACGACGGGAGTGGTGGTCGTGCTTGTGGGACTTCAGGTGCTCGGTCAGGTCCGAGATGCGGCGGGACAGCATCGCTACCTGGACCTCGGGGGAGCCGGTGTCGCCCTCCTTGGCACCAAACTCTGCGATGAGCTGCTTCTTGACTGCGGCGTCGAGCGGCACGCGTACTCCTTGTAATAGGTCTTCATAGCCACCGAGTGCCCCAGGTCGAATTCTCTGGGGATCTTCCGTAACTCGGGAGGCGGGGTCCGCTGAGCGCAGCCTCCAGATTGATTCCGGGGGCGCGTACACAAACGGCCGTCACACAGCGTACCAGGCTGCCGCCGGCCCTCGTCTCAGCTGGTGAGAGCGCGGGCCCGGGCGTAGATGTCCAGCACGGCCAGGGTCAGCGGGACCAGGCTGAGCAGGACCGCCGCCTCGGTGAGGTCGAGCAGCCGCCCCCAGAAGGGTGACAGACCCTTGCGGGGAATGACCAGCGCAATTCCGACGAGGAGGGCCGCGCCGGCGGCGACGGCGGCGGAGAGCCAGAGCGTACGGATCTCCAGGCCGCTGTGGTCCCCGTACAGCGCGAGCTCCTTGAGCAGGGCGACCGGCGGGTGCATGGCGAGGCCGAGGACGAGCAGGCCGAGGGCGGCGAAGCCGGCCACGAGGGTGCAGGCGACCTGGGAGGTGTAGCGGAAGAGCCGGGCGCGCAGCAGCATGGCGAGCCCGGTGGCCAGGGCCAGGAGCCGGGCCCAGGTGTCGTCCGAGAAGCCGAGGACGGCGGCGGCGCCGACGGCGACGGCCGCGCAGCCGCCGACGAGGCCGAGGAGCATCTCGTGCCCGCGGCGGGCCTGGGCGGCGATGGCCTCGGCGTCGAGCGGGGCTCCGGAGTCGTGCCCGTCGGCGGCGGAGCGCTCACCGTACGGCTCGCTCTCGTAACGGTCCGGGGTCTCGTACTCGGCGGCGGCGCTCCGCGGGGCGGCGTAGCCGATGGGGAGCCGGGCGAAGCGGGCGGAGAAGCCGGGGAGGAAGGCGACGAGGCCGATGGCGGCGGGGGCGCAGACGGCCGCGGCGGAGGTCGCGCCGGCGTCGGCGGTGATGGCGGCGAACGTGGCCAGGGTCCCGGTGGCGGCGAGGAAGGTGGTCGCCACGAAAGGGGCGTCGCCGTCGGGGGTGAGGGCGACGAGGGCGACCGAGGCCACGAGCACGCAGACGCAGCCGAGGAGGAACTGGAGCCGGCCGGGGCCCTGGCCCGCGGCCGGGGCGATGATGCCGGAGCCGGCGAGCAGCAGGTGCGGTACGGCGGCGAGGCCGAGGGCGACGGCGGAGCCGCGGTCGCGGTAGACGCGGGCGCGGACGCCCGCGGCGGCGGTGAGGAGCACACCGACGGAGCCCGCGATGATGCCGGGCAGTCCGTGCATGTCGTGCAGGACTGGGTCGGCGTACCAGAGGACGAAGCCGAGGAGCACGAAGAGGACGGCGGCGCCGGTCAGGCCCGCGCCGCGCAGCATGTCGTCGCTCCAGCGGTGGCGGTCGCGCACCACGGCGGCGGCGACGGCGTCGGAGACGTCGTCGAAGACGGCGGGTGGCAGGGATTCGGCGAAGGGCCGCAGGCTCAGTACTTCGCCGTCCAGGACCTGCTGGGCCGCCAGGGTACGGGCGCCGTCGAGGACGGTGCCGGAGCGCAGGACCAGGTGGAAGCCGGTGGGTGCGCCGACGGGCTGGGTCTGGCCGGTGAGGCGCAGCAGCTCGGGGTAGATGTCGGCGACGGCGATGTCCTCGGGGAGGGCGACGTCTATGCGGCTGTCGGGAGCCACGACGGTGACCCTGCGGAAGCCGGTCGCCTCGGCGGTGTTCACCTGATGCCCCCCGGTGGGTGTGTGCGTTGGTTGCGCGGGTGCGCCGACGGCGGTGGTCCGCCCGCCGGTGCGCAGCCGATTCGCGGATGCGCATGCCGCGCGCGCCACCCTACCGGGAGGGCGGATGACTGTCGGCAAGTAGGATCACCTCTCTGCGGAGGAGACCCCCTTCGCGCCCGGGACTTGAGGGCGCCGGTTGCGACGTCCCGTCTGTTTTCGAGGGATTGATGCTCCGGTGAGCCAGATCGTCGTCAAACGTCCGCCCCGGTCACTGCCGCCCGAAGTCCCTTCGGAGGAACTGAGGCTCGAGGCACCGCCGGAACTTCCCCGGGGGCAGCAGGAGGGCGTGCTGATGCAGCTCCTCCCGATGCTCGGGATGGGCTCGTCCGCCGTCTTCTTCTTCATGCCGGGTGCCGCGCCGTTCATGCGCATCATGGGCGTGCTGATGATGGTGTCGACGGTGGGCATGCTGGTGGCCCAGTTGATGCGGCACCGCCGTGGCACGCAGGGTCAGATGGCCGACATCCGGCGGGACTACCTCAAGTACCTGGCTCAAACCCGCCGTCAGGTACGGAGGACCGCGCGGGCCCAGCGTGACGCGCAGCTGTATCTGCACCCGGCTCCGGAGCAGTTGTGGTCGGTGGTGGCCGAGGGTTCGCGGCTGTGGGAGCGGCGGGTCGGCGACGCGGACTTCGGGCAGGCCCGGCTGGGGCTGGGTGCGCAGCGCCTGGCGACTCCGCTGGTTGCTCCGGACACGGCGCCGGTGGACGAGCTGGAGCCGCTGACGGCCGGTGCCATGCAGCGCTTCCTGCGGGTGCATTCCTCGCTGGACGGGCTGCCGATGGCGGTGTCGTTGCGGGCGTTCTACCACGTGACGGTCTCCGGGGAGCCGGAGTCGGCGCGGGGCACCGCGCGGGCGCTGGTGGCGCAACTGGCGACGCTGCACTCCCCCGAGGACCTGATGGTGGCCGTGGTGGCGGCGCCGGGCGCGGTAGCGGAGTGGGACTGGGTGAAGTGGCTGCCGCACACCCAGGTACCGGGTCAGATCGACGGGGCCGGCACGAAGCGGCTGTTCGGCGACGACCTCGGTGAGCTGGAGGGGCTGCTCGCATCCCGGTTGGAGGGGCGGCCCCGGTTCAGCCGGGAGGGATCCCCGGTGCTGGACCAGCCGCACGTGGTCCTGGTACTGGACTCGGGTTCCCGTGGCGGTCTGGTGCCGCCGGACTCGGTGTTCGCCGCGGCCGAGGGTCTGCAGGGGGTCACCGTCGTCGAGGTGGTCGCGGGCGAGCTGGACGAGGCGCGCGGCGGGCTGTCGGTCGTGGTGCGGCCGGGCCGGCTGCGGCTGGAGTCAGGGGCGGGCTTCGCCTACGAGGGTCTGCCGGACACCCTGTCGCTGCCGGCGGCCGAGGCGCTGGCCCGGCAGCTGGCGCCGCTGCGGACGGGCGGCGGGGACGAGGACGAGCCGCTGCTGGCCAATCTGGACTTCACCGACCTGCTGAACCTGGGCGACGCGGCCGCCGTGGACGTGGCCCGGACCTGGCGGCCGCGCTCCGCCGGCGAGCGGCTGCGCGTGCCGATCGGGGTCGGCGAGGACGGCTCCCCGGTGATGCTGGACCTGAAGGAGGCCGCGCAGGAGGGCATGGGCCCGCACGGGCTGTGCGTGGGCGCGACCGGTTCGGGCAAGTCGGAGCTGCTGCGCACGCTGGTGCTGGGGCTGGCCGTCACGCACACCTCGGAGACCCTGAACTTCGTACTCGCCGACTTCAAGGGCGGTGCGACCTTCACGGGGATGGGGCAGATGCCGCACGTCGCGGCGGTCATCACCAACCTGGCGGACGACCTGACGCTCGTGGACCGCATGGGCGACTCGATCCGCGGCGAGCTGCAGCGCCGGCAGGAGCTGCTGCGTTCGGCGGGCAACTACGCGAACATCCACGACTACGAGAAGGCCCGCGCGGCGGGTGCTCCGCTGGAGCCGCTGGCCTCGCTGGTGCTGGTCATCGACGAGTTCTCCGAGCTGCTGACCGCGAAGCCGGACTTCATCGACATGTTCATCCAGATCGGCCGCATCGGCCGGTCGCTGGGCGTGCACCTGCTGCTGGCCTCGCAGCGCCTGGAGGAGGGCAAGCTGCGCGGGCTGGACACGTACCTGTCGTACCGGATCGGTCTGCGGACCTTCTCGGCGGCGGAGTCGCGGACCGCGATCGGCGTGCCGGACGCCTACCACCTGCCGTCGGTGCCCGGTTCGGGCTACCTGAAGTTCGGTACGGACGAGATGACGCGCTTCAAGGCGGCGTACGTCTCGGGCACCTACCGCTCGGGCGGGCCGGACCTGTCGGTCGGGCTGTTCCCGGTGGAGCGGCGGCCCGTGCTGTTCACGGCGGCGCCGGTGCCGGTGGTGTACGCGGCTCCGGACCCGGCGTACCTGTCGGCGCGGGCGGAGCAGGAGGCGCGGGCCGGGGACGACGCGCTCGCGGACACGGTGCTGGACGTGATCGTGGGACGGCTGGAGGGGCAGGGGGTGCCGGCGCACCAGGTGTGGCTGCCGCCGCTGGACCAGGCTCCGCCGCTGGACCAGTTGCTGCCGGCGCTGGCGCCCTCGGCGGAGCGCGGGCTGCACGCGGAGGGGTACACGCGGCCCGGCGGGCTGGTCGTACCGCTCGGGCTCATCGACAAGCCGTTCGAGCAGCGGCGCGAGGTGCTGTACCGGGACTTCTCGGGTGCGGCGGGCCACATGATGGTGGTCGGCGGTCCGCAGTCGGGCAAGTCCACGCTGATGCGGACGCTGATCTCCTCGTTCGCGCTGACGCACACCCCGCGCGAGGTGCAGTTCTACGGTCTGGACTTCGGCGGCGGCGGTCTGTCCTCGCTGGCGGAACTGCCGCACGTGGGCGGCATCGCGTCCCGGCTGGACCCGGAGCGGGTGCGGCGCACGGTCGCGGAGGTGGCCGGAGTGCTGCGCCGGCGCGAGGAGTTCTTCCGTGCGAACGGCATCGACTCGATCGGCACCTACCGGCGCCGGCGGGCCGCGGGCGAGCTGCCCGGGGAGGCCTGGGGCGACGTGTTCCTGGTCATCGACGGCTGGGGCGGCTTCCGCGGCGAGTACGAGGCCCTGGAGCAGGTCGTCACGGACATCGCGTCCCGCGGGCTGGGATACGGCATCCACGTGGTGATCACGGTCGCCCGGTACATGGAGGTCCGGGCCGCGCTGAAGGACCAGATCCTCAGCCGGCTGGAGCTGCGCCTCGGCGATGTCATGGACTCCGAGTTCGACCGCAAGGTCGCGGCGAACGTCCCGACGGGCATGCCGGGCCGCGGCCAGGTCGCGGAGAAGCTGCACTTCCTGGGCGCGCTCCCGCGGGTCGACGGCTCGCACGCCGCGCAGGACCTGTCGGAGGCCACGGCCGCCTTCGTGGACGCCGTGAAACAGAACTGGGCGGGCCAGGCGGCCCCCGGCGTACGGCTGCTGCCGCGGCTGCTCCACCAGGACCAGCTCCCCAAGGGCGGGGAGTACCCGGAGCGCGGGATCGCGATCGGCATCGACGAGACCGAGCTGGAGCCGGTGTTCGTCGACTTCGAGACCGACCCCTTCCTCCTCGTGTTCGGCGAGAGCGAGTCGGGCAAGACCAACCTGCTGCGGCTCATCGCGCAGCGGATCGCGGAGCGCTACGGCCCGGACCGGGCCCGGCTGGTGGTCGGCGACTACCGGCGCAGCCTGCTCGGCGCGCTGCCGGAGGAGCACCTGCTGGAGTACGCGCCGATGGCGAGCTCCCTGCAGATGCACATGGAGGCGCTGGCCGGGGTGTTCGCCCGGCGGCAGCCGCCGCAGGACGTCACTCCGCAGCAGTTGCGGGACCGGAGCTGGTGGACGGGCCCGGACGTGTTCATCATCATCGACGACTTCGACCTGGTGGCCACGAGTCAGGGCAATCCGCTGGCGCAGCTGGTGGAGTTCCTGCCGTTCGCCCGGGACACGGGCGTGCGCTTCGTGATCGCGCGCAGCTCGGCGGGTGCCTCGCGCGCGCTGTACGAACCGTTCATGCAGCGGATCAAGGAGCTGGGCGCGCAGGGCGTGGTCCTGTCGGGCGATCCGTCCGAGGGCGACCTGGTCGGCAACGTGCGGCCGCGTCCCATGCCTCCGGGCCGGGCCTCCTTCGTCTCGCGCAAGCGCGGGACCTCGCTGGTCCAGATCGGGCGGATGCCGGGGATGTAGGGCGGGAGACCGGCCGGGCGCGGGGGCGGAGGGTTCCTGAAAGCCTCCCGCGCCCGGCGGGTCACCGTCGATAATCGGCAGGGACCGCACCACCGAAGGAGAGGCCGCTCATGGGCACTCAGCAGGAGAAGGACGAGCTGTACGGGCTCGACATCAGCGGCGTCGAGTGGGAGGGCCCGCCCGGTACCTCTCCCGACGAGGAGCGGGTCGAGATCGCCCGGCTGCCCGAGGGGGCGGTGGCGATGCGGTCCTCGCTGGACCGGGACACGGTGCTGCGCTACACCGCGGCCGAGTGGGAGGCGTTCGTACTCGGGGCCAGGGACGGGGAGTTCGATCTCGACCGGGGTCCGCGCTAGGGCCCGTACGGCCCCCGCGAACGGAGGAAGGGGCGCGCCCGGTGCGGGCGCGCCCCTTCGCCGTCCCCGGCGGGTCGCCGTGTGCGGCGGTGCTTCGCCGTCTCCGGCGGTGTTCCGCGGTACCGCCCGGGCCTAGTAGGCCTCGGTGAACAGGCGCGAGGCCTTCACGTCGGTGGCGCGGTAGTCGTTCTTGCCGCGCTCGATGAGGTCCGCGACGAGGCGCAGCTGGGCGCGCATGTGGTCGGCCTTGCCGTTGTACTTGCGCTGCAGCTCGACGTACTGGGCGTGCGCCTCGCCGTCCCAGGTGTCGGTGACGACCGTCAGGGCCGCACCCATCTCGTCGAGGTCCTTCTTGATGTTGTCCGAGACGATGCGGATGCGGTCCGCCATCCCCTGGAGGCTCTCGTACTGGACCTTGGTGTGCCCGTCGTTCGCGGTCATGCTCTTCTCCTTCGCACGGGGCTGGGCAGGTGGGTGGGGAAGCGGGTCAGATCCCGTTCAGGGCGGAGGTGTTGCCACCGCCGCTGGAGGCCTTGACGGTCTGGAACGCCGAGACCACGTCGTCGTCCTGCGCGTTGCTCAGGTTCTTGGTCTGCCCGACCGCGTTGTGCAGGACGCCGAGCAGCCGGCGGATCTCGTCGTGGTCCTCGTTGACGACGGTCTGCGCGGAGGTGAACCCCGACGCACCCACACCGGTCCAGCCCGCGCTGACGGTGGCGAGGATGTCCGCCAGCTCCCGGGACTGCCGGGTGACGCTGTCGGCGGTCTCCGAAATCTTGTTCAGTGCCTGCTTTACCGGGTCGTCAGCGAGTCCGAAATTGTTGGTCATCCGAAGCTCCTCATCTCTCAATTCGCCACACGGAAAAGGCGGATCGCACGGCGGAGCGGTGCTTCGAGGGGGCGGTTTTCAGCCACTCGCCCCCGGATCCCCCTCCGCTTCACGCACAATCCCCGATCACAGTCGTGAAGCCTCCGAACACTGTAGTCAGTTGATCGGTCCGACCCAACACAGCCCTTGGGGATCTGTTGATGAACCGTGACCGTTCACTGCAAACGGCGTCTGCGGTTCCGGGCATCCCGGACCACCGTCGCGGTCCCGGCGATCACAGCGATGAGCACGCCGCCGATCCCCAGTGCGTACGTGCCGAGCCGCTCGTCGCGTTCGCGCGCCGTTTCGCTCGTGTGCATCACGGCCGGTTCCGGGGCCGCCGCGCGGGGCGGCCCCGGGTCGGGTGCGGGGGCCTTGGGGGGCTCGGCGCCCACGGCGGACTGGGTGAGCGCACGGACCGGGTCGACCACGCCCCAGCCCACGTAGTCGTCGTGGCCGTTGACGGAGCGCTCGGCGGTGTTCTGGAGCTGCCAGATCACCTCCTGCGCGGTCCACTGCGGGTGCTTGGCGCGGAGCAGGGCGGCGACCCCGGCGACGTAGGGGGCGGAGAAGCTGGTGCCGTTGTCCACGCACTGGCCGAAGCCGGGGACGGTGGAGACCATGTCGACCCCGGGCGCCGCGATCCCGACGAAGGTGCCGGGCTGGGAGAAGGCGGCGCGCTCGTTGTTGCGGTCCGAGGCGCCCACGGCGAGCACGCCCGGGAAGGCCGCCGGGTAGGTCGGGCGCTTCTTCCCGGTCAGGCCGTCGTTGCCCGCCGAGGCGATGACGACCACGTTGGCCTCCACGGCCTTCTTGACGGCCTGGCCGAGCTTGGAGTCCTGGGTCATCGGCACCTCGGTGTCCTGCGAGATGTTGATGACCTGGGCGCCCTTGGCCACCGCGTGCGTGATGGCCTCGCTCAGGGTCTCGGCGTTGCCGTTGCCCTGCCCGTCGTTCTGCCGGATGGGGATGATCGTGGCCTCGGGGGCGAGCCCGACGAAGCCGGTACCGGGCTTCGGGCGGGCCGCGATGAGTCCGGCGACCTTGGTGCCGTGCCCGACGGTGTCCGCGGTGCCGTCGCCCTTGGCGTCGAGGAAGTCGCGGCCGGCCCCGATGTCGAGGGCGTCGCTGAGCTGCGGGTTGACCCGGTCGACGCCGGTGTCGATGACGGCCACGCGGACGCTCTTGCCGTCCTTGGAGCGGCCCTTGGTCTGCGCCCAGAGCTCGTCGAGCAGCAGCCGCTGGAGCGCCCAGGGCCGGTCCTCTATCTGCTTCTTCATCGGGAAGGTGCACTCGCCGGCGCCCGCGAGGCGCAGCGGGTGCGGAGGCTGCGGCGCGGCGCCCAGGGTGAGGGCGGCGGCCACCAGCAGGGCGGCGAGGGCGGGCTTCGACGCGTTCGCCGTCGCCCGGTTCGCCGTCGCCGGGTTCGCCGTCGCCGGGTTCGCCGTCGCCGGGTTCGCCGTCGCCGGGTGACGCATCGCTGAGTTACGCATCACGAACCCTGGGGCTGGCGAGCGGAGTTGCTGTCGAGGCGGGGCCCCTTGGAGAGGAACTCCGACCACGCGATGGGCACCGTCACCGGGACCACGTCCGCGTATCCGAGCCGGGCCTGCGCCTGGCTCGGCGCGGGGCGGCCGTCGGAGGTGGCCGGCCCGCTCTGGCCGGTGCTCCCGCCCGGTCCCGGTGAGGGCTGGGCCGCGTCGCTGTCGCCGTTGGCCTGGACGGCGTACCGCAGGCCGGTGTCGGTGACCAGGAAGAGCGCGCCGCCCGCGGTGGTCTGGCGGCCCTGCGCCTGGGTGTAGAGCAGGCCGGTGCCGGGGGTGACGTAGGCGCTCGTGCCGCTGGCGGTGATGTCGACCGGGAAACCGGTGCCGGCCCAGGTGCTCAGCGTCTGGCCGCCCTGGGCGTCGACCGAGCGCAGCACGCTGCAGACGGTGTCGCGGCGACCGTCCGCGCCGGAGGCGGAGGCGGAGGCGGAGGCGGAGGAGCCTGCGCGGACCTCATTGATCCGGTCGGTCTTCTTCTGCGGCCATTTCGCGTTGCCCTTGAAGGGGGTGCGGTCCGGGTTGATGGACTGGAGGTCCACCTCGTGGGGCTTGCCGTGCATGTCGAGCCGGTCGGTCGCGGGCGAGGAGATCATCAGCCAGGCGACGAAGTCGGATACGGGAACGACCTTGCCGGGCAGCACCAGGTAGTGCTGCGCGCCGGAACCGGTCACGGCCTTCAGGACCATGCCGACCTTGTCGTCCTTGCTGGACAGTCCCTTGACCCCGGCGGCCGTCCCGGCCCTGGCGCCCGGCAGCTCGGGGAAGGCCAGGTCGTCGCCGGAGCCGAGGGTGGCCAGCCACTCCTCGGTGACGGGCTGCGGGGCGGCGCTGCCGCCGACGAGGGCGTTGGTCATCGTGCGCGCGTCCGCGGTGCCCTCGGGGAACTTGTACTTCGAGCCCGCCGCGTCGACGAGGTAGCGGGCCCTGCCCGGGCCGGTGCTCTGGACGTACAGGGCCTGGGAGTCGGAGAGCCGGCGCCCGTCGTCCATCAGCTTCGCCTCGCGGTCGGCCAGGACGAAGGCGGCCGTCTGCACGCCCTTGCCGTTGCCGCCGGGCTGCTGGCACACCGCCCAGCGCTTGGCCTTGCCCGCCTCAGCCGGGGCGGGCAGCCGGTCGGGGGCGTACGGGATGCCGATGATGGGACCGCGCGGGAGCTTGCCCGCGTCCAGCACCTTGTCCGCGACCTGGACGACCTTGGCCTTGGACGGGTCGAGCAACAGCCGTGCGGAGGCGAGGTTGAGCACCGGGTGCAGCCGGGTCTGGTCCTTGCCGTCGACCTTGGTGGTCAGGACGACGTAGCGGGTCGTCGAGTCCTTGCCGACGATGACGTGGTCGCCGGGGGTGTCCCATCCCTTGGGGGCCGTCGGCTTGAACATCCCCCAGGCGCCGAAGGCCGCGAGGACGAGCGCCCCGGTGATGACACCGGGCAGGACGGCGCGCAGCGGTCGCGGAGCGCCCTCCTCGGACCCGCTCGCGGAAGGCTGAAGGAACGCGGCCACCGTGCGTCGCTTCGCAAAGGTGTACGCGTTGAGCTCGTCACGTCGTGAGGCCATGGCCGCCTGATTCTCCCCGCACGGCCCGGTCGGTGGGTACGGTCTCCGGGCCTCTATTGTCCGACCGGCCACCTACTATGCCTCTTGGCGGAGGGCGGTTGGGGGCCGGGTAGGGTGAGGCAGCCGCTCCACGCCTTCCGGGCCGGGGGAATCAGGGGTGTTGGAGCGGATTGGGGAGATTCCGGGGGCGAGCG
The DNA here is from genome assembly GCF_040612195.1 of Streptomyces sp. NPDC006450. NCBI lineage: Bacteria > Bacillati > Actinomycetota > Actinomycetes > Kitasatosporales > Streptomycetaceae > Streptomyces > Streptomyces sp. NPDC006450. The sequence continues at coordinate 20,283 of NZ_JBEXPT010000087.1, forward strand.
GCCGGCTGTCGCGCGTGCTGCCGGGGCTCAGGGGTACGAACCCGGGAAAGGTGAGGTGCTCGAGTGATGGCCACTGCCGTGAGGCCGCGGACCGGGGCGCCCGCACCCGAGCGCGCCGGAGTGACGCCGCATCCGAAGTCCGGTCCGGGCCGATTCGGGCCGTTCCGATTGCAACAACTCGTGCTCCTCCAGGTCGCCGCGGCGGCGCTGTTGGCGGCCTGGGTGGTCGAACCGCTGCTGCTGGCGCCGGCCGGTGTGCTCGCCCTGGTCCTCGTCCTGCTCGCGGTCGTCCGCAGGCACCGGCGCTCGCTGCCCGAGTGGATCGGCGGTGCGCTGGCGCTGCGCGCACGCCGCCGCCGGGCCGCCGCCACGGCGGTGCCGGCCGGTACGGAGCCGGGGCTGGCCCCGCTCGTCGAGGCCGATCCGGCGTTGCGGACGCTCACGTTCAGCGAGCGGGAGCGGGACCGTGACCGGCGGCCCGTCGGGATGGTCGGCGACGGCACCTTCCTGACCGCGGTGGTCCAGGTCGACATGGACGCCACCGCGCTGCGGCCCGACCGGGCGGCCCGGCCGCTGCCGCTGGCCCTCGTACGGGACGTCCTCGAAGTGGACGGCATCCGGCTGGAGTCGGCGCAGCTCGTGCAGCACACCCAGCCGGCACCGGCGCCGCACCTGCCGGCCCAGTCGATGGCCGCGCGCAACTACGCCCCGCTCCAGGCCCTGACCGGGAGCCCCGCGGTGCGCCTGACGTGGATCGCGCTCAAGCTGGATCCCGAGCTGTGCCCCGACGCGGTCACCGCGCGCGGGGGCGGGCTGCCGGGTGCGCAGCGGTGTCTCGTGCGGGTCGCGGACCAGTTGGCGAGCAGGCTCGCGGGGGCCGGGTTCCGCGCGACGGTGCTCACGGAGCAGGAGCTGACGGGCGCGCTGGCCACCTCCTCGTGTGCGAACCCGATGGCGATCACCCAGGCGGGCCGGTCGGCGGCCACGGGACGGCGTACCGAGGAGACCTCGCGGACCTGGCGCTGCGACGACCGGCGGCACACCACGTACTGGATCAGCCGCTGGCCCCAGCTGGGCGGGAGCGGGGCCGGACTGCCGCAGTTCGTCGCGCTGTTGACCTCGCTGCCGGCGCTGGCGACCAACTTCAGCCTGACGATGACCCCGGCCGCGCGGCACGAGGTGACGCTGACCGGGCACGTACGGGTCACCGGGCGCAGCGACGAGGAACTGGTCGCCGCACGGCGCGGACTGGAACAGACCGCCCGGGGAGTCAAGGCCGGGCTGGTGCGGCTGGACCGGGAGCAGGTGCCGGGGCTGCTGGCATCGCTGCCGCTGGGAGGAGCGCGATGAGGGGCTCTCGATCGGGATCCGGATCGGGATCGACCGCGGGAACGGCGACGGGTACGGGCACGGGTACGGGTACGGGCACCGGCACGGCCTCGCGAACGGGCTCGGTGCGGGGTGGCTTCGGGCTGGTCGGCCCGCGCCGGGAGCGGCACGTGGTCCAGGCGGCTGAGCTGGACGCGCTCGCGCTGCCGGTCGGGGACGACGGAGTCGTCATCGGCGTGGACTCGGCGGGCCGCCCGGCGGTCCTCGGCGTGAACCGGCCGACACCGTACGAGGTCACGCTGATCGGCGGCCTGTGGACGGCCCAGGTCCTGGCCCTCCGGGCGGCCGCCACGGGCGCGCGGGTCACGGTGGAGACCGGGCGCGGCCAGGTGTGGTCCGGCCTGGCGCAGGCCGCCGGCGGCGGCCAGCAGTGCGTGACCCTGCACGACGTGGGCCGGGTGCCGCCGCAGGGCGCTTCGGCGGGCAGTCCGGTCCTGGTGATCCGCGACTGCGGCATGCGCCCGCCGCGGGGCCGGGTGGCGGCGGGGCCCTGGCAGTCGGTCCTGACCCTGCTCCCGTACCTGAGCCCGGCTGCCCCCCGACTGGTGCGCAACGCCTCCCTGGTCGGCATCCAGCGGGTCTCCCCGGACGAGGCGGAGCAACTCGGCCGCCTGATGGTGCTGCCCCCGGCGGCGGTGGAGTCACTGCCGACGCTGGGCGACGGGGTCACGCTGTGGTGCACCGAGCGGGACCGGCAATTCGTGATGACACAGCCGACGGACGGGGAGACGGGCCTGCTGGGTCCGGCGCGGCGCATCGACTGAACCGGGGGCGGGCCCTGGGGGGAGCCCGGGGAGTCGCGAGGTTCAGCCTCACGGGGGACCCGGGGTCGCGGGGTGGACACCCGGGAGGCACCGGTTCGAAGGATCGCGGCTCGGCCGTGGCGAGCGGACCGGAAACGGGCAGACCCTGCACGACCGGGGAACCGGCCTCCCTGCGGGTCGGCGACGGCCGGGCCCCTGATCGGCAGTACGGAGCCGCAGGGCCGGGAACCGGGAGCCCGAACCGCGCAGGCCGAGTCCCGCCGGAGCGGGAATCTGCGCACGGGCCGAGCGAGAACGAGCGGACCGGTACGCGCAGACCGGGAGCCGGCGGAGGGAACCGAGCCGCCCCGGAACCAGCGGACCCGCACGGGCCGACTCGGAGTCGGCGGACCGGTTGGGGTGGGCCGGGACGCACGGGAGCGTGCACGGGCGTGGCACGCCCCGAACCGGAAAGCCTGGAGGGCGCGCAAGGAACCGGCAAGGCCGAAGCCGAACCAGCCGGGGACGGACGCGCTCCGCACGCGCCGGGGGCCCCTCCCGCCCGTCCGGCGCTTGAGGACCGGGGTCCGGGCAGCGCCCGGGGAACGGTGGAAGGGCGGGTAGGGGACTTCGCCCCGCAGGGCCGACCCACCCGCACCGCACGAGCGGCGCACCCGGCACCGGGCAGGCCGCCGCCTCCGAACAAGCCCGGGAGCCACGGGCCGAGCACGGGCACACTCCGAAACCGGAAGCCCGGAACGCGCAGCGCCGAACGGGACTTGTGGGGACGGGCCCCGCCGAAAAGGTCGCGCCGGGGACGGGGAAGCACGAGCGGATTGGGGACCCGCAGGGAGGGAACGGGTGGGTCGGCGCCGTTGCGCACGCGCCGGCGGCCCCGAGACCTCACTGCGCAGGCGGCATGCCGGAACCGGCGGGGGGCGCGGAGACGTGGCAGGTCGTGGAGGCGGGGATTGGCCGGAGGCCCGGCCGTATGGGCAGGATGGAGGCGGCCCCCAGCCCCTGGCCGACCTCGGGTACGGGCCGACGGGGGCGGATACCGGCTGCGGGACACGATTAGGCTGGGCGCCGGCGTGGCGCGGTGGGACGCCGGACCAGTGTTCGACAGATCAGGAGGACCAGTGAGCGGCGATCGGAACGAGAGGCGCGGCGGGACGTGGGACGTCCCGACGGACGATCAGTCCGACGCGGAGCCCGAGCTGACGGGCGAGTTCACCATCGACTACACCCCGCCGGCCTGGTACACGCAGGGTGCGGCTCCGGCTGCCGCCGCGATCCCGGGCCTGCCCGAAGGCAGTGGCTTCGAACCCCACCGGCCGCCGTCGGACCTGGAAACCCCTCCGACGATGCGCATCGCCCCGCCGGCCCCGCACGCGGCGTCGAACGCGCCGGCACCGGCCGTGCCGTACGCCGGCACTCCCGACGCACCCACGGCGCTGACCGCGGACTCTGCGGCCACGCCGTACGCTCCTGCCGCGGCCGCACCGTACGTTCCGGCAGCAGACCCGTCCGCCCCGCCGTACCCGTCGGCCCCGGGCTCTGCCCTTCCGTCGCACCGGTCGGCTCAGGGCAGCAGCACCCCGCCCCACGCGCCGGCCCCGGCCACCTCCTTGCCGCCGTACCCGTCGGCTCCGGACAGCGCGACCCCGCCCCATACGCCGGCCCCGGGCATCGCCCTGCCGCCGTACCCGTCGACTCCGGACAGCGCGACCCCGCCCCGCACGTCGACCCCTGACGCCCCGCCGCCCTACCCGTCGGCTCAGGACGACACCACCCCGCCCCGTACGCCGGCCCCGGGCATCGCCCTGCCGCCGTACCCGTCGGCTCCGGACAGCACGGCCCCGCCCCGCACGTCGACCCCTGACGCCGCGCCGCCGGCGGCCTCGGACAGCGCCGCCCAGGCCTACGCCCCGGCCTCCAACACGGCGCAGCCGTCGACCTCGGAGACCCCCGCCCGGGCCTCCGACCAGGCCCCGGACACTGCGCAGCCGTCGTCCCCGGCGGCTGCGAACAGCACGCCCGGCCCGGACACCGGACTGCCGTCGTCCCCGGGGGCCCAGGCCGCGTCGTACTCGTCCGCCTCGGACGGTGCCGCCCCGCCCCGCACCGCGGCCCCGGACAACGGTCTGCCGCCGTACCCGTCGTCCTCGGCCGGCACCGCGTCGGGCCCGCAGAGCCCTACCGGTTCGGGTTCCGAGGGCGTCTCCGCGCCGGCGCCCAGCCGCGCGGAAGACACGGACGGCACGGACGGCACGAGCGGTGCCGCACCGGCGGCGCGTCCGAGCGGCGCGCCCGTCGACTCCCCGGCCGATCGGGGCCCGTTGAGCGACCCGTACGCGCCCGCGCCGGTCGACGGCCCGCCGCCCGCTGTCGTGCGTACGCCCACTCCTCCCGCGGGGACGGTCATTCCGACGCCTCGCGCGGCGAACACGTTCGAGGGATCCGCCGGATCCACCTCGGCCTCCGGCTCCGAACTGCCGCAGTGGCCCTCGGAGTTGTCCGCACCCGCGGATCCCCAGGCCGGCTACGACATCCTGCCGCCCGCGCAGCCCCAGCCCCAGCCCCAGCCCCGGACGCCGGACGCCGGGTACGGATTCCCGCCCGCGCAGCAGGCCCCGCAGCCGGACCCCGGCCACGGCTTCCCCCCGCACGCGCAGCAGCAACCGCACCAGCAACAGCAGTACGCCGATCCCCGCGGCGGCCAGTGGCAGCAGGGCCCCCAGGGACCCCAAGGGCCCCAAGGCCCGCAGGGCCCCCACGGGCACGACCCCCGCTACGGCGCCCCCCAGCCCTCCGGCGGCGCCCCCCTCGGCTACACCGCCGCCGTCGAGCTGTCCTCCGACCGCCTGCTGCGCGGGAAGCAGAAGGCGAAGAGCGGCAACAACGCCTCCGGAGGCGGCGGTCTGTTCCGCTTCGGTGGCAAGGCGGCCGAAGCCGAACGGCGCCGCAAGCTGGAGCTGATCCGCACGCCGGTCATGTCCTGCTACCGCATCGCCGTCATCAGCCTCAAGGGCGGCGTCGGCAAGACCACGACCACCACCGCCCTCGGCGCCACCCTCGCCACCGAGCGCCAGGACAAGATCCTGGCCATCGACGCGAACCCCGACGCCGGCACCCTCGGCCGCCGCGTGCGCCGCGAGACCGGGGCCACGATCCGGGACCTGGTCCAGGCGATCCCGTACCTGAACTCGTACATGGACATCCGCCGGTTCACCTCCCAGGCGCCCTCCGGTCTGGAGATCATCGCCAACGACGTGGACCCGGCCGTCTCGACGGCCTTCAACGACGAGGACTACCGCCGCGTCATCGAGACGCTCGGCCGCCAGTACCCGATCATCCTCACCGACTCGGGCACCGGCCTCCTCTACTCCGCCATGCGCGGGGTCCTGGACCTGGCCGATCAGCTGATCATCATCTCGACCCCGTCGGTGGACGGCGCGAGCAGCGCGAGCACCACCCTCGACTGGCTCTCCGCGCACGGGTACGCCGACCTCGTCTCGCGCTCCCTCACCGTGATCTCCGGGGTCCGCGAGACCGCCAAGATGATCAAGGTCGAGGACATCGTGCGGCACTTCGAGACCCGCTGCCGCGGTGTCGTCGTGGTCCCGTTCGACGACCACCTCGCGGCCGGCGCCGAGGTCGACCTCGACATGCTCCGGCCCAAGACGCGCGAGGCCTACTTCAACCTCTCCGCCCTGGTCGCCGAGGACTTCATCCGCGCCCAGCAGCAAGCGCCCCAGAACCACTGGGGCCAGCCGCAGCCGCACCAGCAGTCCTACCCGCAGCCGCACCAGCAGCCGCACCAGCCCCAGCAGTCGCAGCCCACGTACGGGCAGCAGCCCTACCCCACCCCCGGCCAGCCCTGGCCCCAGCAGCCCGGTCAGCCCCAGCCCGGCGGGCCCCCGCGCGACCCGCGCCTGGGCTGACGGAGCCGGCACACGCACGAGGGCCCGTACCGCCCCGGAATCCCCGGGACGGTACGGGCCCTCGCCCGTCGTCCAACCGCTCGTCAGCCCGTCGGCCCCTCAGCCCGCAAGGCGTCGGTCCGCAAGGCCGTCGGCCCGTCAGTGCTCCGCGTCGTACGAGTCCGTCAGCACCCGCGCGCGCTTCACGTCGTCCGCAATGGCCTCCAGCAGCCCGTCGAGCGACTCGAACTTCGCCATCCCGCGCACGTAGGCGAGGAAGTCGACGGCCACGTGCATGCCGTACAGGTCCAGCCCGACCCGGTCGATGGCGTAGGCCTCCACGGTCCGCTCGGTCGCGTCGAACTGCACGTTCGTGCCGACCGAGATGGCCGCCGGCATCCGCTCGCCGTCCGCCGTCAGCCAGCCCGCGTACACCCCGTCGGCCGGGATCGCGGTGTGCGGCTGCGTCTCCACGTTCGCCGTCGGGTAGCCGAGCTCGCGCCCGCGCTGCGCACCGCGCACCACGACGCCCTCGACCCGGTGCGGGCGCCCGAGGATCTCGGCCGCGCCGTCCATGTCGCCCTGCGCCACCAGCTTGCGCGCGAGCGTGGAGGAGAACGGCACGCCGCCGCCCGCCTCGCCGCGCTCGACCAGGTCCACGACCTCGACCTCGTAGTCGTAGGTGGCGCCGAGCTGCCGCAGGAAGTCGACGTTCCCGGCGGCCTTGTGGCCGAAGCGGAAGTTCGGCCCCTCGATGACCGCCAGCGCGTGCAGCTTGTCGACGAGCACCTTCACGATGAAGTCGGCCGGGGACAGCTGCGAGAACTCCGCCGTGAAGGGCAGGATCAGCAGCGCGTCCACGCCCAGCCCGGCCATCAGCTCGGCGCGCCGGTCGTAGGGGGCCAGGATCGGCGGGTGGCTGCCGGGGCGGACGACCTCGCTCGGGTGCGGGCTGAAGGTGACGACGACGGAGGGGACGCCGAGCTCGCGGGCCTTGGCCACGGCCCGTCCGATGATCAGCTGATGACCCCGGTGGACGCCGTCGTAGGAGCCGATGGTGACGACGCCGCGTCCCCAGTCCTGGGGGATGTCCTCCAAGCCACGCCAGCGCTGCACTGTGACCGCTCCTCGCCCGAACCCTGTAGGCCCTGTCCTGGTTGCCGATTGCAGGTCTAAGACTGCCATGCCGGTGGCCGCTGCCCATCATCGGCGTCTTCCGCCGGGGACGCGCTGTGAGCGAGGGTCTCGACGGTCCGGCGCGCGCTCGGCCCCAGCAGCGCCGCCGCCTCCTGCGGAGCCCGCTCCAGCCAAGCGGCCACGAGTGCGCCGAAGGCCGGTTCGGACCGCGCCAGCTCGACCGTCCGCCGCTCGAAGACGGCCGGGCCGCCCGGTGCCCGCAGCAGTTGGCGGCCGGTGCGCCGCAGCAGGTCCCGGGTACGGTCCGGCGCGCCGGCACCGGCCCCCGCCGCCAGCGCGCCGAGGAAGGCGTCGAGCACCGAAGGGTCGAGCTCCTCGCGGAGCAGCGCCTCGGCCAGCTCGCCGCGGAGCGTGTACGAGGCCTCCGTGCCCGGAGCGGCCAGTACACCGGCCAGCGCGGCCCGCACCAGGGGCGGACCGGAGCCCAGCAGGTCCCGTACGAGCGGGCGGAGCACGGGGGCGGCGGCCAGCCCCTGTTCGAGCCGCCGGTCCACGAACGCGGCGGCGTGCGCGGCGTCCTTCGGGTGCCGCGCCAGGTGGTCCCGTACGAGATCGGCCGCGCGCCGCGCCAGGCCGGGCGTCGTCAGCGCGGCCAGCGCACGCACCACCTCCCCGTCGGCCCGCTCCCGCAGGGCGGTGAACACCGCGTCCGGGTCGGGCAGCACGGGGAGGGCTGCGACCAGCGCGGTGGCGGGCAGGCGCGTGCCCCGCTCGGGGTCGCGGAAGCAGGCGAGGGCGTCGGGGAGGTAGCGGGCCCGCACATGGGGGTCCCGGAGCAGGATCCCGAGGGCGCTGCCGTGCAGGGAGGCGTCCGCGGGGCGGGCGAGGAGGGCCTGCGCGGCGTAGCGCAGCAGCTCTCGGTCGGCGGGGGTCCGTACGTGCGGGGCGGTGAGCGGGCCGTACGCGGCGGCCGCGACGCGGCGGCCGGGCCGCTCGTCGTGGGCCCAGCGGTCCACGGCCCGGCTGAGGGCGGAGGGCTCGTCCTCGGCGAGTACGGCGAGCAGCTCGTCGGCGCGGGGGTGCGCGGCGCTGACGAGCGCCTCGGTGAGGTCGTCGACGGCGAGGCTGCGGTGCGTGTGCAGCAGCGCCTGCGCGGCGGTGGCGACGGTGGCCCCGGGCCGCCCGAGGAGCCGCCGCCCGTCGCGGAACCAGCCGCAGAGCAGTGGCTGCACGAGCCGCGGCGCACGGACCAGCCGCCGGGCGGCGGCGTCGAGCAGGCGGTGGTCCTGCGGCACGAGCCGCCGCAGCAGCTCGAACCGGTCCGCCTCGGCGATCCGCAGGCGGGTCCAGAACCACGCCCCGAACTCCCCCTCGTCCCTGTCCTCGCACCACCCCTGACCGGCCCCGGACGGGCTGTCCGGCCGGCCGGCCGTGGTGATCGCGCCGCGTCCCGTGGCACCGGCGCGGCCGGGGTCCCCGGCAGC
>NZ_JBEXPT010000088.1:0-28884 GCF_040612195.1 Streptomyces sp. NPDC006450
GGTGCCCCGCAGCGCCTTAGCCCCCCGGGCCGGCGGGGGCGGCTCCCCGTCCGGAGCCGCGCCGGCGCCTTTTCAGGGGCCCGGCAGCCCACAGGTCCGGCAGCTCACAGGTCCGGCAGGGCCTCCCCGGGCTTCGGCTCGCGCCGGTGCTCCAGCCAGAACAGGTAGCCGCGCAGGTACGCCTCCAGGCCGTCGTCGATGTACGCGACGAAGTCCCGGTGGCCCCGCGCGGCGTCGTGGTAGTGACCCAGGTACTGGGGGTCGGCGTTGTACCCCCAGTGGGGGTGGGTGTCGGCGCCCCAGTCGGCGGCTGTGTCCACGGCCCATGCGCGGACCCGCCCGCGGCCCCGCCACCAGTCGCGGACGGCCTCCACGGTCCAGTGGTCGTCGCCGTCCCAGTTGTAGCCCTGGCAGGGCTCCAGCGAGGCGCCGCACAGCAGGTCGAAGACCTCGCCCCCGTCCGTCGGCTGGCGGAAGACGAACTCGCCTCCGAACCCGCCGCCGTGGTCGTCGTCGTACGAGATGTGGCGGGGGGCGTCCAGGCGGCCGATGGCCAGGCTGTCGGTCTCGCCGGCGTAGAAGGGGCCCGGAACGTTGCGCCAGTTCCGCTCCTCCCACTTCCCGGTGAACATCGCCGCGTCCACGTGCGACCCGGTCTCGGTCAGCCGCCGGGCCGTGGGCAGGGGGTTCCAGTACGAAGGCTCCATCGCGCCATTGTGCTGAGCGGCCGATGAGTTCCTGAGGGCAGGGGAGTCATCCCCTCGTGGAGATGACTCGGCTCGTACTGCCCGGACCCGGACCGGCCGCACCGGACGTGGCGCAGCTGTGCGCCCGGCTGGCGGGGCTCTACCGGGACGGGGCGACCGCGGTGGTGTGCGACGCCGCCGCCGTCACCGCGCCGGGCCTGCGCACCGTCGAGGTGCTGGCCCGGCTGCGGCTCACCGCCGGGGGCCGCCCCTTCCGGGTCGTCGGGGCCGGGCCCGCCCTACGCGCGCTCCTCGGCCTCGTAGGACTCGTCGAGCTGCTCGGGGAGCCCGAAGAGCGGGAACCACCGGGCGGTGTCGAGGAAGGCGTTCAGCCCGGTGATCTTCCCCTCTGACACCTCCAGCACCTGGAGCGCCCACGGGGTCCAGCCCGGCTGCCCGTCCTCGCGCGGCCGGTACTGGCCGAAAGCCGGCATGCCGTTCGCCGTGGTCGGGATCAACCGCGAGCCCTTGCAGCCGATGCCCTGGTTCAGGTGCCAGGCCGCGATGTCCTCGTGGCCCTGGAGCCACAGGTCGAACGGAGGCATCGACAGCACGGCGTCCTCGTGGAGGAGGGCGGTCAGCCGGGAGATGTCGTAGGCCTCGAAGGCGGCGAGGTACTGCTCCAGCAGCTTCGCCTGGTCCCCGTCCAGGGGGTCGAGGGCCTCGCTCTCGCGCACGCGGGTGGCCGCGAGCGTCGCGCGGGCCCGCTGCAGCGCGCTGTTGACCGACGCGACGGTGGTGTCCAGCAGGGTGGCGACCTCGTCGGCCTTCCAGGCCAGCACCTCGCGCAGGATCAGCACCGCCCGCTGCTTGGCCGGCAGGTGCTGGAGCGCGGCGACGAACGCGAGCCGTACCGACTCCTTCGCCAGCGCCGTCTCCGCCGGATCGGCGGTCTGCGGCAGCACCCGCCCGTCGGGCACCGGCTCCAGCCAGGTCACCTCGGGCCGCTCGTTGAGCACGGCCGACGCCTGGTGCTGCGGAGCGCTCAGGTCCATCGGCCGGGCCCGCCTGTTCCCCGCCCTCAACAGGTCCAGGCAGACGTTGGTGGCGATCCGGTACAGCCACGACCGCAGGGAGGACCGCCCCTCGAACTTCTCGAAGCTCCGCCAGGCACGGATGTACGTGTCCTGCACCGCGTCCTCGGCATCGAAGGCCGAGCCGAGCATGCGGTAGCAGTACCCGGTGAGCTCGACGCGGTACCGGTCGAGCGCGGCGTCGAGCTCGGGTGCGAGGCCGGCGGCTTCGGTCATGTCCCTTGATCCCCCTGGTAGTTCCCGATACTCCGGAACCTACCGGACCCCTCTGACAACCGCAGCCCGGCACACGGCCGGGCCCCGCGGCGGACCGTCACCCTCCACCCGCCACCTGGCCCGGACCGCCCCGTCGGCATCCGGCGACACCGCTGGAGATCCGGCCCTCCGCGTCCTGTCAGAGCTCGGATTCCGTTGCGGTACCGGGTCCGGCTTCCGGCGGGGCCTCGTACGCGGGGATGGTCCAGCGCAGGACGGCCTCGCCCGCCCGGTCCTCCAGCGTGACCGGGTACACCTGTCCGTGCGCCCGCTCGCCGCGGTGCCGGACCGAGTGGTCGCCCGGGTCCCAGCCGAGGCCGAGGATCCGGCAGCCGCCGAGCTCGACGTCCCCGGCCAGCAGCGGATGGCCCCAGCCGGCGCGCCGGGCGCGGTGGTGGTCGGTGTGGGGGTCCACGGACACGATCAGGCCGTCGCCGGGCCCTGTCCGGACCCAGTCCTCGATCCGCCCCGCCAGGGCCGCGGCCTCGGCCAGCGGGAGGTCGAGGAAGCCGTGGGGGCCGGAGCCCGTGGGATGCGCGGGTACCGGCTCGCCGCCGAACACCGCCTGGGCCTCCTCCGCGTACCGGCCCCAGTACGTGAGGTCGGCCAGCCCGTCCACGGACTCGCCGCTCAGTCCCTCGAAGCCGTCCAGGGCCCGGGCGTCGCCCAGGACCATGCCGCAGCGGTCGACCGGGAGGTCGCCGAGGGGGACCGGGCCGGGACCGTGCGCCGCGTGGTCCCAGGGGAGGCCGAGGGATATCTCCAGCGCCGAGACCACCGGCTCGCCGTCGAAGGGGGAGGGAGCGGTACGGGCCCGGACCGGCAGCGGCCGGTCCGTGGCGGCCGGGACGGCCACGGCCTCGTAGCCCCACGGCCCGGGCCCGGCGGCATCGCCGTCGTGGAGGTGGCCGCCGCCCGTCGCCGCGACCGCGAAGGCACGTTCCGAACGGGGCGGGTCACCGTCCGGCCGGTGGTCGATCCAGCCGCCCTTGCCCAGCAGGAGCACCCCCGAGGGGGCGTCGACCGTGCCGAGGGGCAGCTCCGGGAGCTCCGGGAGCGTCCACGACGCCGGGGGGCGGAAGTCGCACCAGGTGCCGTCGAAGGGGTAGGCGGCCGCGTCGATGAGCCGGGTGACGCGGACGCCCTCCGCGCGGATGGCGGCGGCCTCGGCCGGCGTCCAGTACACCGGGTGGCCCGTCTTCGCGGCGAAGGACTCCTCGTCCTTCCACTCCCACGCGCGGTCCGGGGTCACCGTGATGTCGAGTTCCTGGTCGGTCACGTGGACGTCCGCGCCGTCCCGGGTGCGGACACGGGATTCGAGGTTCACGTACCAGCTGCGGAACTCCAGCCCCAACGTGAAGCTCCACCACACCGCGTGCCCCGCCCCGGCCGGCTGCAGGATCAGCGCGCCCCCGTGCCGCCACCGGTCCGCCCGCAGCGGGTACGAGCCCTCCGGCGGCAGGTCCCGCAGATGGGTGCCGGGCGGGATGGTGGCGCGCCAGAGCGGGGTGCCCGGGGCCACCCACAGCAGCAGGCCGCCGTCGCCCGACTCCACCACGCGGGCCGGGATGATCATGCTGACCGTGCTGCCGAGTATGAGGTGAATGTTGACTGTCGACATGATCGGCGATCATGCCATCCGCGGGTGAAGGGCCCCGGTGCGCCCGCCCCTCAGCGCGCCGCGAGCGCCGCGATCCGTGCCGAGCGGGCCGCGTGCGACCCGTACAGGGTGATCGTGACGACCCCGGCGACCGCGAGCAGCGCGAGGGTGACCGTGGCCGCCCACCCCGCCGAGTGGTAGGCGAGGGCGCCCAGGGTGCCACCGGCGCTGGAGCCGGCGTAGTACGCCGACTGGTAGAGCGCCGAGGCCTGCGCGCGGCCCGTCTTCGCCGTACGGCTCACCGCGGCGGACGCCACCGCGTGGCCCGCGAAGAAGCCCGCCGTGATCAGGACCAGGCCGAGGAGGATCGCGGTGAGCGACTCCGCGAGGGACAGGAACAGGCCCACCGCCGTCGTGGTCACCGCCAGGTACAGCGCGCCGCGCCGGCCCATCCGGGCCACGAGCTGCCCGGCCGCCGCCGAGGAGACCGTACCGACCAGGTAGACCAGGAAGATCGAGCCGATGAGGCCCTGCCCCAGCGAGAACGGCTCGTCCACCAGGCGGTAGCCGATGACCGTGTACACCGCCCCGAACACGGTCATGAACAGCGCGCCGATCCCGTACAGCCGCAGCAGCAGCGCATCGCGCAGGTGCCCGGCGACGGTACGTCCCACCGCGCGCGGGTTCAGCGAGGCCGCCCGGAAGAACCGGGCCCGGGGGAGGAGCACCAGGAACGCCGCCGCGCAGGCCAGCGACATCAGGCCCACGGTCAGCAGCCCGGCGCGCCAGCCCCAGGCCTGGGCCGCCCAGCCCGTGACGAGGCGGCCGCTCATGCCGCCGATGGAGTTGCCCGCCACGAACAGGCCGATCGCGGCGACCAGCGCCTTCGGCTTCACCTCTTCCGCCAGGTACGCCATCGCGGAGGCCGGGATGCCGGCGATCGCCGCGCCCTGGACGGCGCGCAGCGCGATCAGCCACTCCAGGTTCGGGGCGAAGGGCACGAGGAGGCCGATGCCGACCGCGGTCACCATCGAGCAGGTCATCATCCGGGTCCGGCCGAAGCGCTCCGAGAGCGCACTGAGCGGCAGGACGAACAGCGCGAGCGCGCCGGTGGCCGCGGACACCGTCCAGCTGGCCTGACCCGCCGTCACGCCGAACCCCTCGGAGATCGCGGGCAGCAGCGCCTGGGTGGAGTAGAGGAGGGCGAAGGTGGCCAGTCCGGCGGCGAAGAGCGCGAGGCTGAGGCGGCGGTAGCCGGGACGGCCGGGCTCGTGCGCCTCGGGTGCGGAGGCGGGGAACGACGGGGTGGAGGCACCCGGGATGGCGGGTGCCCCGGTATGAGCGGGAGGCATACGACGACGGTAGAGCCGCCCGTTTCATGCGTCCAATGCACGAATTCGCGATAATCAATCCATCCATGCATCAGCGCAGGTCAGATGGGTGCCTATCGATGAGTCGTTACGAAGAAGACATGGCCGTGACACATGCGCTGGCCCCGCGCCTCGCGTACTTCGTCGCCGTCGCCCGGCACGAGCACGTCACCCGCGCCGCCCACGAGCTGGGCGTTCCCCAGTCGACCCTGTCACGGGCCATGGTCCGCCTCGAACAGGACCTGGGCGTCACGCTGTTCGCCCGCAAGGGCCGTACGGTCGCGCTCACCACCGCCGGCCGCACCTTCCTCGCCTCGGCGGAACGCTCGCTCGCCGAGATCGCCCGCGCCGCCGGCTCCGTGCAGCAGGACGCCGACCCGTCCTTCGGCAAGGTCGCCTTCGGTTTCCTGCACACGCTGGGCCCCGAGACCGTACCCGGCCTGATCCGGGCCTTCCGGGCCGACCACCCCGGCGTACGGTTCTCCCTGGTCCAGAACTACGGCGAGGCCATGCTGGAGCGGCTGCGCGCCGGGGAGCTCGACCTCTGCCTGACCTCACCGCTGCCCGACGCCCCGGACCTGGTGGCCCGCCGGCTCGACGAACAGCGGCTGCGGCTCGTGGTCCCCGACGACCACCGGCTCGCCACGCGCAAGCGGATCCGCCTCGCGGAGGCCGCCGAGGAAACCTTCGTCACCCTGGAGCCGGGCTACGGGCTGCGCCGCATCACCGACGACCTGTGCGCGGAGGCCGGGTTCACTCCCCGGGTCGCCTTCGAGGGGGAGGAGGCGGAGACCCTGCGCGGGCTCGTCGCCGCCGGTCTCGGCGTGGCGCTGCTGCCGCCGCCCGCGGTGGCCCGGCCCGGAGTCGTCGAGCTGACGGTCACCGCCCCGCGCGCGGTCCGCGAGATCGGGGTGGCGTGGCTCGACGGGCACCCGGACACGCCTCCGGTGGCGGAGTTCAAGCGGTTCCTGCTGTCCCGTCGGGGACGGCTCATTCCGGAGCTTCAGCCGGGGGGTGAGTGAGCGGGGCCTGAGGGGCGGCCGAGGCGGCGGAAGCCGTGGTGGCGGCGGAGGCCGCCGCCGCCGTTGCCGACAGCAGGAACCCTGCCTGGAAACGGGACTTGGCCCCCACCGCCCGCATGATCTCGGCGATGTGGCGCTGACAGGTGCGCTCCGACATGCCGAGGCGCCGGGCGATGACCTTGTCCTCCAGTCCCTCCGCCAGGAGCCGCACGATGGTCTGGCGCAGCTCGTCGGAGATGGAACGGGCCTGGTCCGGGCCGACGGTGGTGCTGAAGGGCTCGGCCTCCGCCCAGCAGCGCTCGAAGGTCTGCGCCATGAAGTGGACGACGTTGGGCTCGCGCACCACCAGCGCCGCCTTGATGTCGTCCTGCACCTCCATCAGCCCGGTGTGGCGGTCCACGAGGATCATCCGCATCAAGCCGTCGCCGACGGTACGGACCTGCGAGCCGAGCGCGGTCACCCGCTCCACGTAGGCGGCCGTCGGGCGGGAGTAGCGGGCGGTGTGCTGGTAGAGGGTGCGCATCCGCACGCCCCGGGCCAGCATCGCCTCGTCCCGGACCACCGCCCCGGCCAGGGTCGCCGGGCTGCGGCCGCCGCCCGGATGACAGGTCAGCACCTCGGAGTCGGCCGAGGCGATGAGCTCCCCGATCAGGTCCTGCAGCGCGGCCGGGTCGGTGACCAGCTCCAGGGCGTTCGCCCCGCCCCGGTCGCGCACGTCGGCGCCCGCCTCGTACTCCGGGAGCAGGTCCTCCAGCCGGACGCGCAGCCGGTCCATCTCGTCGTGGGTCTCGCGCGCCCGCAGGGCCAGGGGCGCGAGCGTCCGCGCCACCGCGGCTCGCGGGGACACGGCGCTCCAGCCCCTGCGCGCAGACTCGTCGGGGCGGTCCCCGTCCGCGGCGGAGGCCGGGCGGGAGCGGGGCTGGATCAGGTGTGCCGCCGCGAGTTCGGCGACGGCGGCGCCGACGGATTCGCCGAGCGCCTCGCCGGCCTCCGTCTCGGAGAAGGTGTGCCGCTCGGCCGCGTACGCGTAAAGACGCCGGGCCACGGAGCTCAGTTGGTCCGCTTCATCCGATGGCATATGCATATTCGTCCCGGCTTGTGCCGATGTGTAAACCCCTCGTGTTCCCGCAAGGCACCAAGACGATGCCCTCCGATCTTCGTGAGGATAGGCCGAACCGGCACAGTGGTACCACGGCGTTCTCGGGGGAGGGCGCGGGCATTCTCACGTCCGCGCTTCGCCGACCTGGCAACGCGCCCTCGCGCGGGCGTGTGCCTCAAGGTGGTCGCGCCGGGCCCGCCCGTGTCATCCGACCGGGAGGGGACGGCGCGGCCGGCACGAACGGCCCCGCGCGACCACCACCACATCCGGGCCCCGGGCCCGCGGCCCCTGCCGCCCGCGGCGCCGTGCCGCGCGGCTGCCTTCCGCCGCCCCGCGGCCTTCCGCCGCCCTCAGCCGCTTCCGCCGGGTGTCAGCCGCGCAGGGAACGCCCGTAGCCGGAGGCCAGCGGCATCCGAAGGCCCAGCGGCGGGGGAGCCGCCAACGCGTCGGTGACCGGACGCGAGTAGGGCCCCGAGAACACGGAGCCCAGGACGAAGTCCACGGACAGGGCGACGACTTCGTCCTGGTGCTCGCGCAGGCCGTGCCCGTCGGAGTGCACCTCGAAGCGGCACGTCGTGCGGTTCGCCTTCTTCGCCCGGGTCGCCAGCCGGTACGACAACTCCGGGTCGCTGCGTGCGTCGTTGGTGCCGTGCACGATCAGGACCCGGCGCCCCGAGAGCTGCTTCACCGGTTCGGGGGAGTCCGTTTCGGACTGCGCTGGGAGTGAAGGGGCAAGTGCCAGAACGGAGTTGACGGCCTCGTGGCCGGCCGCGGCGAGCGCCGCCCGGCCGCCCACGTCGTAGCCGGCCAGGCACACCGGGACGTCCCCGTACCGCCGGACCACCTCGTCCGCGGCCCACTGCGCGTCCCCTTCCCGGGTGCCCGCGCCGTGGATGACCTGGTGCGTGACCAGCCCGCCGGCCGCGCCGGCCCGGGCCAGGGCCCGGGCCAGCGGCCGTACCGGACCGGGGGACAATCTGGACGCTCCGGGGAGGAGGAGCACCACACCACTGACCGTTGAGACCGAGCCGTTCGCGCCGGCCGCCCGCCCCAGGCGGGCCCCGCGCGCCGGCGGCGCATGCTGTGCCATGACGGAACAGTCTCAGACGCGGAGGTGTACGCCACCCGTCCGCGCGGTCACTGTTACATATCGGGGGTGGACACCGTCTCACCGCTCTACGCGCGTAGGAGCTAGAGTGCCCAGATGACGAGCGAGACCCCCAACCTGCCCACCCCGGATCAGATCCGACGCTCCCCGAAGGTGCTCCTGCACGACCACCTCGACGGTGGACTGCGCCCCGGGACCATCATCGAGCTGGCCCGTGAGGTCGGCTACGAGAACCTTCCCGAGGCCGACGCCGACAAGCTCGGCATCTGGTTCCGGGAAGCCGCCGACTCCGGTTCCCTCCCGCGCTACCTGGAGACGTTCGCCCACACCTGCGCGGTCATGCAGACGAAGGCGGCCCTCTTCCGGGTGGCCGCCGAGTGTGCCGAGGACCTCGCCGAGGACGGCGTCGTCTACGCGGAGATCCGCTACGCGCCCGAGCAGCACCTGGAAGCCGGCCTGACCCTCGAAGAGGTCGTCGAGACGGTCAACGAGGGCTTCCGCGAGGGCGAGCGCCGTGCGAAGGCCAACGGCCACCGGATCCGCGTCGGCGCGCTGCTGACCGCGATGCGGCACGCGGCCCGCGCGCTGGAGATCGCGGAACTGGCCAACCGCTACCGCGACAACGGCGTCGTCGGCTTCGACATCGCCGGCGCCGAGGCCGGGTTCCCTCCCACCCGCCACCTCGACGCCTTCGAGTACCTCAAGCGCGAGAACAACCACTTCACCATCCACGCGGGCGAGGCCTTCGGTCTGCCGTCGATCTGGCAGGCCCTGCAGTGGTGCGGCGCCGACCGGCTCGGCCACGGCGTGAAGATCATCGATGACATCGAGGTCGCCGCCGACGGTTCCGTGACCCTGGGCCGCCTGGCCTCGTACGTCCGGGACAAGCGGATCCCGCTGGAGATGTGCCCGACGTCGAACCTGCAGACGGGTGCGGCGGTCTCCTACGCCGAACACCCGATCGGTCTGCTGCGGAAACTGCACTTCAGGCTGACCGTCAACACCGACAACCGCTTGATGAGCGGTACCAGCATGAGCCGCGAATTCGAGCACCTGGTCGACACCTTCGGCTACTCGCTCGAGGACATGCAGTGGTTCACGGTCAATGCGATGAAGTCCGCGTTCATTCCTTTCGATGAACGACTGGCCATGATCAACGACGTGATCAAGCCCGGTTATGCGGAGCTGAAGTCGGAATGGCTGTTCCGTCAAACCGCTTCCACCAGCGGTTCCGTCTCGGGCTAGGCCAAGGCGTGACGGACTGAAAGCGCCCGGGAGGGGCAATTCCCGGGCGCTTTCTCGTATTTAATGATGTTTGCGGGAGGGGGTTTGAAGTGACTAGTTTGCGGAGCCGCTCATTTCCCCGTCGCAAGGACGATTCTTCATGAAGCAGTCAGCTGCCAAGACCCTCGGTGTTGCCGCTCTCGGCGCCGCCTTCGCCGCCGTCGCCGCAGGTACCGCCTCGGCCGCCGTCCCCGCCGTCGGTCTCGGTGACGCGCTGGGCACCGTCACGGGTGCCGTCCAGGGCGCGACCAGCCAGCAGCACGTGACCGCCGAAGAGGGTCAGCAGGCCCCCGAGGCGACCGACCCGGCCGCCGCGCTCGGCACGGTGACCGGCCTGCTCGGCGGTCTGCCCACCAGCGGCCTCGGCGCCTGATCCACTCCGGATCCCCTGCCGGATTCGTACGCGACCCGTACGCGATTCGCACGCACGCCCACGCGGCGCACGCCTCTTCGACCAGGTGTGCGCCGCGTCGCGGCATGTGCCAGGATCACCGCCAACTGCCCGCCAAAATCATGGGTATGAGGTTTCGATCATGCGCATCAAGGCACGAACGGCCACGGCCGTGCTGCTCCCCGCCCTGCTGTCCGTGACGGTGGGCTGCGGCGGTACGAAGACCCCGGCATCCGGCAAGAGCCCGGACCCGAAGGGCTCCGCGAGCGCGCCCGGGCAGTCTGCGGGCTCGGCCGGCGCGGGGGCACCCGGCTCCGCCGGCGCGGGCGGGGCCGGTGGTGCGGGCGCCACGGGCGGCACGGCCACCCCCAAGCAGGGTGGCAGCCGGCTGGAGCGCTCCGCCCTGGAACAGGGCGACCTGACCGGCTACCAGATCTCGGCGAACGGAAAGAACCCGAACGCCCCCGACGGTCAGCCGCAGGCGGACCGCAAGGCCTGCCAGCCGCTCGCCGACATCATGGGCGACGAGCCCGACCCGGCGGCGCGCGAGACCGTCAACCGGGGCATCGGATCCCAGAAGCAGATGGGCCTGGCCGTCTCCGCCTCCGTCAGCTCCTACGCCGAGTCCGACGCCAAGGCGCTGATCGCCCGGCTGAAGGGCGCCGTGGCCGCCTGCGCCTCCGGCTTCACCGCCACCGTCGAGAAGCAGAGCGGCGCGTACCGCGACGTGAAGGCGGCCGACTACAAGACGGGCGGCGACGAGAGCGTCAGCTGGACCACGACCGCGGCCGCCGAGGGCGTCACCGCCCAGGTTCACCTGGTCGTCGTGCGCCAGGGCGACACCGTCATGCGTCTCATGGCTCTCAACGTCGCGGGCGGGCGCCAGGCCCCCCAGGTCCCGCACGAGGTCGCGGACAAGCAGCTCCAGAAGGTCCGCTCCGCGCGCTGAATTCCGGGTCCTGCCGACTACCAGCCGGTGGCCGCGGAAGAGGTGCTCGACTTCTCGTTCGGCAGGAGCACCCACAGCGCCAGGTAAAGGAGGAACTGGGGGCCGGGCAGCAGGCACGAGACGACGAAGATGGTCCGCATCGTGTTCGCGGATATTCCGAATCGGCGCGCCAGACCGGCACAGACTCCGCCGATCCATCGTCCGTCACGGGGGCGGGCAAGGGCGCTCATGGTCTCTCCTCGGTCGTCGTGCGGTCCGCGGGAAGTTTTCCCGCGATGCCTCAATACTCCCGCTGGACAGAGGAAAGAACGTCGGTCCAGGGACCGAGCCCGACCCTGGTAATTCTCGGGGTCGGGCCCTGAGAACGCCGCAGCCGGGAGCGCAGGGCCGGGACGACGGCCAGGTGCGCGAGCATCACGCCGAGGGTGTTGAGCAGTACCGAGTCCACGTCGACCACCTGCCCCGGGACAGCCGTCTGGAGCATTTCGATGCCGACCGAGAACAGCGCGCCCGCGGCGGCCGTCCGGGCCAGCGAGGACCACGTGGCGAGCGGCGAAAGCTCCACACGACCGCTGATCAGCGGCAGCAGCACCCCGAGCGGGGCCAGCAGCGCCAGCCCCCCGCCGATCCGGCGGGCGGCCTCCAAAGACCCGTAGGAGAGGTCCGTCCTGATCCCCTCCAGCGGGGTCAGATTGGCCGCCGCCGCCCAGGGCACGTCCAGCGGGCGCAGCATCAGCCAGCCGACGAGGAGGAGGTGGGCGGCCAGCAGGACCCCGGTGAGAACCCGGATCCACAGCTCTACGGCGGCGCTGCCGCGGCCCTTGACACGGTTGCCCTTGAGACGGTGCACGCCAGTGGAGACGCGGGTTCCGGTGCTCGCGGTTCCGGGGAAACCGCCGGTCAGCCGGTGGCGAGCAGCACAATCAGGATGAGCGCGCCGACCACGGCGGGCGCGATGATCTCGTACGACCACGAGACCTTCACGGAGCCCTGGGCGCCGGCCCGCGAGGCGCAGCGCTCGTGCACTTCGCGCAGCTCGTCGACGATCCGGTCGGCGGAGGCCCGGCGCACTTCCTCGTCCGGGGTCTTGGCCTGGCCGTTGCCGAGGCCGAGCCGGCCCGCCTGGCGGCGGTTGGCCTTCTTGCGCTCCCGCAGGGAGACCGCGATGGCCCACATCTGGTACGTCGTCCCCTCCGCCAGCACCTCGGCGGAGAACCGGGCCCGCACGGTGTCGACGGCCGCCCAGGGCAGCTCGATGACCCGGAAGGGGTTGCGCACGCGCAGCCGGTCGTCGTTGGCGAAGACGGCGGGACGGACCGTGAACGCGACGATGACCGGGGCCAGGCACAGCGCGGCGGCGAGGGCGATCCACGGGACGTTCCCGGCGCCCCGCACCACGGCGTCCCCGCAGAGCCACGCGAGCAGGGCGAGCAGTGCCACGCCGGTGACGGTGGCCATCGGGGAACGGTAGACCCGGTCGTCGTACGCCGGCTCTTCGGTGGGCTGATCGCTGCTCATGCGGCAGATTCTGCCTCAAGCCGTCTCAGCCCACGAGATCGGCATACAGGATGATGTTGTCGGGGCGGTGTCCGTCGGTGATCTCGCCGCCGCAGGTGATCACGCGCAGCTCGGGGCGGGCGGTGTTCCCGTAGACCTTGTCGGTGGGGAACCGCTTCTTGTCGACCTGCTCCAGCTCGCGGACGCGGAAGACGGCGGTGCTGCCGTCCTCGCGGGAGACGCTCACCTCGTCGCCGACGCGGACCTTGGAGACGTCCTTGAGGACGGCCGGCCCGCGGGCGGTGTCGAAGTGTCCGATCAGCACGGCGGGACCCGTCTCACCAGGGGTGACGCCCTTGTCGTACCAGCCGATCCTGTCCCCGTCGGCCACGGAGGGCACCTCGACGGTGCCGTCGGCGGCCAGGCCGAGCGACAGCAGCGGCGAGGCGTCGACCCCGGCCGCGGGGATGCGTACGCGTACGGGCACGGAGGCGGGCTTCGGGACGGCCGAGGCCGGGGCCGCCGGGGCGGAGGTGGGCGTGACGGCGGGCGGCGCGGAGGCCGCGGCCGGGGAGGTGGCCGGGGCGGCGGCCTCCGAGGCGGGCGCGGCGCCGCCGCCGCATCCGGCCAGCGCTGCGGCGAGGAGAGCGGTGGCGATCAGCGGCCCGACGGTACGGGTACGGGTACGGCGGGTCATGGCGGGCTCCGGCGGAACGGGCCGAGGCGGGCCACCTGGGGTGGCCCGCCGGAGGCGAGTCGAGATGTGAGCGGGGTGTGCGTCAGCCCTGGCTGCGGCGGCGGCGCAGGACCACGCTCGCGCCGAGCGCACCGAAGACCGCGATCAGACCGGCGCCGGCCGCCACCGTGGTGGTGTTGTCGGTGTCGGCGACCGTCTCGACCGGCAGCTCGGCACCCGCGGCCACGGGGCCCTTGGGGACGACGGTGGTCTGCGCGCCCGTCTGAGGCTTCGGCTTCGGAGCCGGCTTCGTGCCCTGCTCCTCGGTGATCTTGTAGTCGAGCTTGCAGCCCTTGGGGAGCTCGGGGAAGGAGGCGCTCTTGAACGAGGCTTCGTCGGCCTGGTACTTCCACCGGAACACCGGCTTGGCACCGTTCGGGTTGTCGATGCGCAGGTAGTCCGACTTCGGGGAGGTGGGGTGAGTGCGGTCCAGGGTCACCGTGTAGGGCGCCCCCTCAAGGTTGTTCACGACCGCCTTCGGACCCTTGGGGGACATCGTCAGGTCTGCGGCCCTGTACTCGCCGAGCCGCACCGTCTTGACCTCGGAGACACAGGAGCCGGCCTCGGTGGCCCTGCCCTTCGGAAGCGGGAACGACGTGGTCTTGCCGCTCTCGCTCTCGAACACGGTGAGGACCGGCTGGGCCGAGTCCGCCTTGGTGAGGGTGAAGGTCGTCCCCTGCTTCGTGACAGTGGTGTGCTTGCGGTCGAGAGACGCAATCGCCTTCGGGTGGACGGTGCCGTCCCCGAGCACGGCGAAGATCTTGACGGAGGGCGCCTCCGTCGCGGAGTTGATCATGTCGGCGACCAGGCTCTTGCTGAGGGTGACCCGCGTGGCCTTGGACGCAACCGCCTCCGTCGAGGTCGCTGCCTGCGAGCCGACCGCCGCGAAGGCGGCACCGGCGGCGGGTGCGAGCAGTGCGCCGGCGAGCGCGGCGGTGACGATCGAGGTGCGGAGGGCGGTACGCATAACGACTCCAGAAGCGTGGGTGAGGAAGACGGAGGAGAGTCGCATGCCGCGTTGAGTCTGTTCGGTCGGGTTCACCGGGTCAGGTGTGGCGGGGCTGCTGAGAAAGAATGTACGGATCGTGTACGTGTGAAAGATCCGCTTCCTGTCATGGCCGCGTAACAGCAAACGGGGTGTCCGATTCCGAATGAATCGGGGGGAGGGGGTGACAGGTCGCTACGCGCGTAGATATGCTCATGTGGTGACCATGCCCACCACCCTCACCGCATTCGCTGACGTGACGACGTCCGACAGTGCGCTGCGCCGCTTCCTGCACGGGCTGCCCGGCGTCGACGCTGTCGGCCTGGAGGCCCGCGCGGCCTCCCTCGGCACCCGCTCGATCAAGACGACGGCCAAGGCGTACGCCATCGACCTCGCCATCTCGATGATCGACCTGACGACGCTGGAAGGCGCGGATACCCCGGGCAAGGTCCGGGCGCTCTCCGCCAAGGCAGCCAACCCCGATCCGACCGACCGCACCACGCCCATGACGGCCGCCGTCTGCGTGTACCCCGACATGGTGGCCACCGCCAAGGCCGCCCTGAACGGCGCCGACGTCAAGGTCGCCTCCGTCGCCACCGCCTTCCCGGCCGGCCGCGCTGCCCTGCCCGTCAAGCTCGCCGACACGGCCGACGCCGTGGCCGCCGGCGCCGACGAGATCGACATGGTCATCGACCGTGGCGCCTTCCTCGCCGGCCGCTACCTCGAGACCTACGAGCTGATCCGCTCCGTCAAGGCGGCCTGCGTCCGCCCCGACGGCAGCGCGGCGCGGCTCAAGGTGATCTTCGAGACCGGCGAGCTGTCCACGTACGACAACATCCGCCGCGCCTCCTGGATCGGCATGATGGCCGGGGCCGACTTCATCAAGACGTCCACCGGCAAGGTCGGGGTCAACGCGACGCCCGCGAACACGCTCCTCATGCTCGAGGCCGTCCGCGACTTCAAGGCGCAGACTGGAATCCAGATCGGCGTGAAGCCGGCCGGCGGCATCCGGACCACCAAGGACGCGATCAAGTTCCTGGTCCTGGTCAACGAGACCGTGGGCGAAGACTGGCTGTCCAACCACTGGTTCCGCTTCGGAGCCTCCAGCCTGCTCAACGACCTGTTGATGCAGCGCCAGAAGCTGAGCACCGGCCGCTACTCCGGTCCCGACTACGTGACGGTGGACTGAGACCATGAAGACGCAGACATCCGCATTCGAGTACGCTCCCGCCCCCGAGTCGCGCTCCGTCGTCGACATCGCCCCCTCCTACGGGCTGTTCATCGACGGCGAGTTCACCGACGCCGCCGACGGCAAGGTCTTCAAGACCGTCTCCCCGGCCTCCGAGGAGGTCCTCGCCGAGATCGCGCAGGCCGGCGCCGCCGACGTGGACCGCGCGGTGAAGGCCGCCCGCAAGGCCTTCGAGAAGTGGTCCGCGCTGCCCGGCTCCGAGCGCGCCAAGTACCTCTTCCGCATCGCCCGGATCATCCAGGAGCGCAGCCGCGAGCTGGCCGTCCTGGAGACCCTCGACAACGGCAAGCCGATCCGGGAGACCCGCGACGCGGACCTCCCGCTCGTCGCCGCGCACTTCTTCTACTACGCGGGCTGGGCCGACAAGCTCGACCACGCGGGCTACGGCGCCAATCCGCGCCCCCTCGGCGTGGCCGGGCAGGTCATCCCGTGGAACTTCCCGCTGATGATGCTCGCCTGGAAGATCGCCCCGGCGCTCGCCACGGGCAACACGGTCGTCCTCAAGCCGGCCCAGACGACCCCGCTCTCCGCGCTCTTCTTCGCGGACATCTGCCGCCAGGCGGGCCTGCCCAAGGGCGTCGTCAACATCCTCACCGGGTACGGGGACGCGGGCGCGGCCCTCGTCGAGCACCCGGACGTGAACAAGGTCGCCTTCACGGGCTCCACCGCCGTCGGCAAGGCCATCGCGCGCCAGGTCGCCGGTACCTCCAAGAAGGTCACCCTGGAGCTGGGCGGCAAGGGCGCCAACATCGTCTTCGACGACGCCCCCATCGACCAGGCCGTCGAGGGCATCGTCAGCGGCATCTTCTTCAACCAGGGCCAGGTCTGCTGTGCGGGCTCGCGCCTCCTGGTCCAGGAGTCGATCCACGACGAGCTGATCGACTCGCTCAAGCGCCGGCTGACCACGCTGCGCCTGGGCGACCCGCTCGACAAGAACACCGACATCGGCGCGATCAACTCCGCCGAGCAGCTCGCCCGGATCACCGCCCTCGCGGACACCGGCGAGGCGGAGGGCGCCGAGCGCTGGTCGGCGCCGTGCGAACTGCCGAACGCCGGCTACTGGTTCGCCCCGACGCTCTTCACGAACGTCTCCCAGTCGCACACGGTGGCCCGCGACGAGATCTTCGGCCCGGTGCTGTCCGTGCTGACCTTCCGTACGCCCGACGAGGCCGTCGCGAAGGCCAACAACAGCCAGTACGGCCTGTCCGCCGGCATCTGGACGGAGAAGGGCAGCCGCATCCTCGCGGTCGCCGACAAGCTCCGCGCGGGTGTGGTGTGGGCCAACACGTTCAACAAGTTCGACCCGACCTCGCCCTTCGGCGGCTACAAGGAGTCGGGCTTCGGGCGCGAAGGCGGCCGTCACGGCCTGGAGGGCTACCTCGATGTCTGATTCCCCGACGCAGACGCGTCTGAGCGTCTTCAAGACCTACAAGCTGTACGTCGGGGGCAAGTTCCCCCGCTCCGAGAGCGGCCGGGTGTACGAGGTGAGTGACTCGAAGGGCAAGTGGCTGGCCAACGCCCCCCTGTCCTCCCGCAAGGACGCCCGCGACGCGGTCGTCGCCGCGCGCAAGGCCTTCGGCGGCTGGTCGAGCGCGACCGCGTACAACCGCGGCCAGATCCTCTACCGCGTAGCCGAGATGCTGGAGGGCCGCCGCGAGCAGTTCGTCCGCGAGGTCGGCGAGGCGGAGGGCCTGTCCAAGTCGAAGGCCGCCGCCGCCGTGGACGCGGCCATCGACCGCTGGGTCTGGTACGCCGGCTGGACCGACAAGATCGGCCAGATCGTGGGCGGGGCCAACCCGGTCGCGGGCCCGTTCTTCAACCTCTCCACCTCCGAGCCGACCGGCGTGGTCACGGTCGTCGCCCCGCAGGACTCGTCCTTCCTCGGACTGGTCTCCGTGATCGCCCCGGTGATCGCCACCGGCAACACGGTCGTCGTCATCGCCTCGGAGAAGGCGCCGCTCCCGGCGCTCTCCCTCGGCGAGGTGCTGGCCACCTCCGACCTGCCCGGCGGCGTGGTCAACATCCTGTCCGGCAAGGCCGCCGAGATGGGCCCGCACCTGGCGTCCCACCAGGACGTCAACGCGATCGACCTGGCGGGCGCCGACGAGGCGCTGGCCAAGGAGCTGGAGATCGCGGCCGCGGACAACCTCAAGCGCGTCCTGCGTCCACAGCCTGTGGACGACTGGAGCGCGGACCCGGGCACGGCGCGCATGACGGCGTTCCTGGAGACCAAGACCGTCTGGCACCCGACCGGGTCGCTGGGCGCGGGCGGCTCCTCGTACTAGAGGACCCTCCCCCCGAAGACCGGCCCCGGCAGCGTCCCCCGCGCTGCCGGGGCCTTCTCGTGCCTACTGCTTGGGGAGCACCGGTCCGAGCAGCGAGGAGACCGCGGCGGTGGGCAGCTCGCCGACCGACGGCCCCTGGGTCAGGATGCCCGTGACCATGCCGGTGCCGACGGACGGGAAATCCGCGACCTTGGTGGCCACGCCGTTGTCGAGGGGGTCCACGCCGGTGTGGGCCAGCGGATTCACCTTGAGGTTCGAGACCGGGTCGGAGACACCGGCGAGGGCCGCCGGAACATCGAGCTCACCGGCCTGCGCACCGCCCGCGGCCATCGCGAGGGCCGCGCCGGCCATCGAGAGGGTCAGGCCCGCGCTGCGGAGTCGGTTCGGTACGGAAGGGGCTGCGTGACGTGCCATGAGGATCCCGCCTGGGGTCGTAGTCGCGTGCGCACGCAGCGTAGTGGAGGTGTGATTCTGGATACCAACCCGTCCCCGGGAGGATCCCCTACGCGGGGTAATGCTTCACACTGGTGTCCCGTGAGCCGTTCTTCTCCCCTGCCTACGCGCGTCGTGCTGTTGACCGGGCCCTCGGGCTCCGGCAAGTCCTCGCTGGCCGCCCGTTCGGGCCTGCCCGTCCTGCGCCTGGACGACTTCTACAAGGAGGGTGACGACCCGACCCTGCCGCTGGTCGAGGGCAGCTCCGACATCGACTGGGACTCCCCGCTGTCGTGGGACGCCGAGGTCGCCGTCGCGGCCGTCGAGGAACTGTGCCGCACCGGCCGCACCGAGGTCCCGGTGTACGACATCGCGACCAGTTCCCGCACCGGCACCGAGACGCTGGACATCTCCCGGACACCGCTGTTCATCGCGGAGGGGATCTTCGCGGCGGACGTCGTCGGGCGGTGCCAGGAGCTCGGACTGCTGGCGGACGCGATCTGCCTGCGCGGGCGGCCCAGCACCACCTTCCGGCGCCGGCTGGCCCGTGATCTGCGCGAGGGCCGCAAGTCGGTGCCGATGCTCCTGCGGCGGGGATGGCGGCTGATGCGGGCCGAGCGCGGGATCGTGGCCCGGCACACCGCGCTGGGAGCCCACGCGTGCGGCCGGGACGAGGCCCTGGGCCGGCTGGCCGCCGCAGCGGCGGGGCGGCACCGGGCTGTGGCTCCGGCATAACCGGCCGGATCGCGGGTGCGGCGCCGTTGCCGGGGACGCTGCCCCCGGACCCCCGCGCCTCACACGCCGACGGGGCTGGATCCTGGCTGTGGAACGTGACGCTGCGGAACGTGAAAAGGCGGGACCCTGCGGACCCCCGGCCGCATGATCCCGCCTTTTTCCCCCGCGGCCCCCGCCCCACCCCCGTAGGACGGGCCCCCTGGCCCGATGGTCTGTGTGGCCGCCCTTACGCGACCAGGTCCTCGAAGGACTCCGACTCGTCGCGGCCGAAGCTCAGCGCCTCGTCCTCGCGCATCCGCCGCAGCGAACGCCAGATGCTCGACTTCACCGTGCCGACGCTGATGCCCAGGATCTCCGCGATCTCCGGGTCGGTGCGGCCCTCGTAGTACCGGAGCACCAGCATCGTGCGCTGCGGCTCCGGGATGCGGGTGAGCGCCTGCCACAGCACGGCACGCAGCTCCGTACCGCCCATGGCGTCCGTGTCCGAGGCCGTCTCCGGCAGTTCTTCCGTCGGGTACTCGTTGAGCTTGCGGCGGCGCCAGGCGCTGATGTGCAGGTTCGTCATCGTGCGGCGCAGGTACCCGCCGACGGCGGCCTTGTCGCTGATGCGGTCCCAGGCGCGGTACGTGGAGAACAGCGCGGTCTGCAGCAGGTCCTCGGCCTCGTAGCGGTCGCCGGTCAGGTGGAAGGCCGTCGCGTAGAGGGCGGCCCGCCGCTCCTGGACGTACGCCGTGAACTCGGCTTCGTTGGAGGAGTCCGGGACGTCCGGGGAGCCCGCCGTGCGCTGGGCGGGGACGGTGGGGCGCTCGTAGGTCTTCGCGTCGATGGCCACCACGTGCGCCGGCCGCCGCGAAGGGGCCGTCGCCGTACGGATTGCCGTGCGGCGGTTCACATCGTGCAGCCGCGTGACAACCGCGCTGGTGCTGGTGCTGTGCAGCGTGTTCATCTCGCGCCCCCCGTCGTGGAGTCTGTCTGGTCCGTTGCCAAGAAGACTGCCCGCCCGAGATAACCGGGGTGTCCTTCGACTGTCACAGGCCTGTCACAGGAGAGCCGGGAAGAGCCCCGCCCGGATTGGAGGCGCCGGGCGGTCGAAGTCCCGAGGGGCGATGGGACAGAATGAGCCCGTGCCTTTCCTGTTGCTCATCGAGGACGACGACGCCATCCGCACGGCCCTCGAACTCTCCCTGTCACGCCAGGGCCACCGTGTGGCCACCGCGGCGACGGGCGAGGACGGCCTCAAACTGCTGCGCGAGCAGCGGCCCGACCTGATCGTGCTCGACGTCATGCTGCCCGGCATCGACGGCTTCGAGGTGTGCCGGCGCATCCGGCGCACCGACCAGCTGCCGATCATCCTGCTCACCGCGCGCAACGACGACATCGACGTGGTCGTCGGCCTGGAGTCGGGAGCGGACGACTACGTCGTCAAGCCCGTCCAGGGACGCGTGCTCGACGCCCGCATCAGGGCCGTGCTGCGCCGCGGCGAGCGCGAGGCCACCGACTCCGCCGTCTTCGGCTCGCTGGTCATCGACCGCAACGCCATGACGGTGACGAAGAACGGCGAGGACCTCCAGCTCACCCCGACCGAGCTGCGGCTGCTGCTGGAGCTCAGCCGCCGCCCCGGCCAGGCGCTCTCCCGCCAGCAGCTGCTGCGGCTGGTGTGGGAGCACGACTACCTCGGCGACTCGCGCCTCGTCGACGCCTGCGTGCAGCGGCTGCGCGCCAAGGTCGAGGAAGTGCCCTCCTCGCCCACCCTGATCCGTACCGTGCGGGGCGTCGGCTACCGACTGGACTCCCCGCAGTGATCAGAGCCCTGTTCGCGGGCCGGCGCTGGACCAGCCTGCGGCTGCGGCTCCTCGTCGTGTTCGCCCTGGTCGCGCTGACCGCCGCCGTCTCCGCGTCCGGGATCGCGTACTGGCTCAACCGCGAGGCCGTCCTGACCCGGACCCAGGACGCCGCCCTCGGCGA
Source organism: Streptomyces sp. NPDC006450 (assembly GCF_040612195.1). Lineage (NCBI taxonomy): Bacteria > Bacillati > Actinomycetota > Actinomycetes > Kitasatosporales > Streptomycetaceae > Streptomyces > Streptomyces sp. NPDC006450. Next base: position 20,743 of record NZ_JBEXPT010000088.1, read on the forward strand.
CTTCCGGCAGGAGATGCAGAACCGGGCCGCGGCGCTGCCCGCCGACCCGACGCAGGAGGAACTGCAGCACACCGCCGAGATGATGGCGGGCAGCAGCCCCGGCTACAGCGTGCTGCTCGTGGACGGGAAGGACGGCCACAAGGTGGCCGGTACCGCCGGTCCCGACGCCTTCTCACTGGCCGACGTCCCCAAGTCGCTCCAGCACGCCGTCGACGACCGGCAGAAGACCACCTCGGCCAACGACGCCGAGTACCACGTGTACTGGCAGCGGACGAAGCCGAACGGGAACCCGTACCTGGTCGGCGGCACCCGGATCGTGGGCGGCGGCCCGACCGGCTACATGTACAAGTCCCTCGCCCAGGAGCGCGACGACCTCAACGCCCTGGCCTGGTCGCTGACCATCGCCACCGGCCTCGCGCTGCTCGGGTCCGCGCTGCTCGCGCAGGCCGCGGCCCGTACGGTCCTCAAGCCCGTGCAGCGCCTCGGCGACGCGGCGCGCCGGCTCGGCGAGGGGGAGCTGGACCACCGGCTGGAGGTGTCCGGGACGGACGAACTCGCCGACCTGGCCCACACCTTCAACAAGACGGCGGAGGCGCTGGAGAAGAAGGTCGCCGACATGAGCGCGCGGGAGGAGTCCAGCCGGCGGTTCGTCGCGGACATGTCCCACGAACTGCGCACGCCGCTGACGGCGTTGACGGCGGTTGCCGAGGTGCTGGAGGACGAGGTCGACGACCTCGATCCGATGATCGCACCGGCGGTGGGTCTGGTCGTGAGCGAGACCAGGCGGCTGAACGACCTCGTGGAGAACCTCATGGAGGTCACCCGCTTCGACGCGGGAACGGCGCGGCTGGTGCTGGACGACGTGGACGTCGCCGACCAGGTGACGGCGTGCATCGACACGCGGGCGTGGCTCGACGCGGTCGAACTCGACGCGGAGCGCGGCATCGTGGCGCGGCTCGACCCGCGGCGGCTCGACGTGATCCTGGCCAACCTGATCGGCAACGCACTCAAGCACGGCGGATCGCCGGTACGGGTCTCCATCCGGGTGGAGGGGGACTGGCTGGTCATCGCCGTACGGGACAACGGGCCGGGCATCCCCGAGGCCGTACTGCCGCACGTCTTCGACCGGTTCTACAAGGCGAGCGCGTCGCGGCCGAAGTCGGACGGCAGCGGGCTCGGCCTGTCCATCGCGATGGAGAACGCGCACATCCACGGCGGCGACATCACCGCGGAGAACGGGGCGGAGGGCGGTGCGCTGTTCACGCTGCGGCTGCCGGTGGACGTGGGGAAGGTGATCGCCGGTGACGACGAGGCGTAGGACGGCGGAGGGCGGAGCGGCGGTGTCCGGCACGACGGGGCCCGGCACGGCGGTGCGTGGCGCGAGGAGGCGTGGCGCGAGGAGGCGTGGCGCGAGGAGGCGTGGCGCGACGGCCGCGGTGGCTGTCCTGAGCCTGCTGTCCCTGGGCGTTCTGTCGGGGTGCGGGATCCGCGCCACCACCGTGCCGGTGGACGTCGGTCCGGCGCCCTCGCGGGTCTCGTGCAAGACCCCGACGGGGACGCCGGCCGGAACGGGCGGGGTGCAGGGCATCCGGGCCACGGTGGAACTGGTCTGCGGGGCGCAGCTGGTGGGCGTCCAGCGGGTGGTGCCGGTGCCGGAGAAGCGGCCGGCGCGGGACGTGGCGGTGCTCGTCACCCAGGCCCTGCTGGAAGTGCTCCAGCGGGAACCGTCGGCGGAGGAGCGCGAGGCAGGCTTCACGACCGAGGTGCCGGCCCTGCTGGCGGCCTCGGCGCCGCGGCCGGGCGATCCGCAGGGCACGGTGCGGCTGAGCCGCAAGCCCGAGGACCTGCCTCCGGTGGCGTTGTCGCAGCTCGTCTGCACCCTCGCGGAGAGCGACGCGGTGTCGTCGGGACCGGGCCCGGTGGTCCTGGGCGGTCCCGACGCGGATCCGCCGCGGGCCTGGGAGTGCACGGACGCCGTCCGCTCCCGCCCGGAGGCGGTCCCGACGCTGGGCGACGTGGTGCGCCCGTCGGCGAGCCCGGCTCCGAGCCCTTCCTGACGCGCCGCTGCGCCGGCCTCCGGCCGGCGGGGCCGTACGCGGTCGGATACGGCGTCGGCCCCCCGGGCCGGTGGCTCGGGGGGCCGATCGGACGGAGCGGCTAGATGCCGGCCGCCGCCGCGAGGTCCTTCTTGATCGCGTCGAGGACCTCCTGGCCGCGCGCGCGGGCCGGGAGCAGGTCGGAGGCCTCCCCCACGGGGACCACGACCTCCAGGTAGCACTTCAGCTTGGGCTCCGTGCCGGACGGGCGCACGATCACCCGGGCCTTGTAGTCGCCCTCCAGGTAGTAGCGCAGCCCGTCCGTGGGCGGGAGCGTCGCCGTGCCCTCGTTCAGGTCCTCCGCCGAGGTGACCCGCAGGCCCGCCAGCGAGACCGGGGGCTCCGCGCGCAGCGCCGCCATCGCCGAGGCGATGACCGACAGGTCCTCCACGCGGACCGACAGCTGGTCGGTGGCGTGCAGACCGTGCTCCATCGCCAGGTCGTCCAGCAGGTCGGTCAGGGTGCGGCCCTGCTCCTTGAGCTCCGAGGCCAGCTCGGCGACGAGCAGGGCGGCCGTGACGCCGTCCTTGTCGCGGACGCCCTCGGGGTCCACGCAGTAGCCGAGCGCCTCCTCGTACCCGTAGCGCAGGCCCTCGACGCGGGAGATCCACTTGAAGCCCGTGAGGGTCTCCTCGTAGCCCACGCCCGCCGCCTCCGCGATCCGCCCCAGGAGGGAGGAGGAGACGATTGACTCGGCGAAGACACCCGTGGCGCCCTTGTGCACCAGGTGGGCGGCCAGCAGCGCGCCGACCTCGTCGCCGCGCAGCATCCGCCAGCCGGAGGCCGAGGCCGCGTCCGGGACGGCCACGGCGCAGCGGTCGGCGTCCGGGTCGTTGGCGATGACGATGTCGGGGTCGACCCGGGCGGCCGTCGCGAAGGACAGGTCCATCGCGCCCGGCTCCTCCGGGTTGGGGAAGGCCACCGTCGGGAAGGCCGGGTCCGGCTCCGCCTGCTCGGCCACGAGGACCGGTTCCGGGAAGCCGGCGCGGGCGAAGGCGGCCAGGACCACGTCCTTGCCGACGCCGTGCATGGCCGTGTAGACGGTCCGCACCCCCCGCGGGGACCCGGGGGTCAGGACGGCGTCCGTGCGCTCCAGGTAGGCCTCCAGGACCTCGTCGCCGAGGTCCTGCCAGCCGTCCTCGGCGCGCGGTACGTCGGCCAGCGCGGCGATCGCGTCGATCTGCGCGGCGATCTCCGCGTCGGCCGGGGAGACGATCTGCGAACCGTCGCCGAGGTAGACCTTGTAGCCGTTGTCCCGGGGAGGGTTGTGGCTCGCGGTCACCTCGACGCCGGCGACGGCGCCCAGGTGCCTTATGGCGTACGCGAGGACGGGCGTCGGCAGCGGACGGGGCAGGACGGCCGCACGCAGCCCCGCACCGGTCATCACCGCGGCGGTGTCGCGGGCGAAGTCGGCCGACTTGTAGCGGGCGTCGTAGCCGACGACCACCAGGCCGCCGTCGTGGCCCTGGGCCTTGAGGTGGGCCGCGAGGCCCGCCGCGGCCCGGATCACCACGTTCCGGTTCATCCGCATCGGGCCCGCGCCCAGCTCACCGCGCAGTCCGGCGGTGCCGAACTGCAGCATGCCGGAGAAGCGGTCCGCGAGCTCGGCCGTGTCACCGGCCTCGATGAGCTTCGCGAGCTCGTCGGCCGTCTCGGGGTCCGGGTCCTCGGCCAGCCAGGCCCGGGCCCGCGCGATCAGATCGTCCTGCACGTCCTGCACTACTTCCGCCTTACCTCTCGTACGGTCGGTCGTCCGGTCGCCCTGTCGTTCGGTGCGCCGTTCAGATCCGGGCGAGGACCTGGGTCAGCAGCTTGCCCATGCGCGCGGCCGAGTCGCGGCCGGCCTGGAGCACCTCTTCGTGGTTCAGCGGCTCGCCGGAGAGGCCCGCCGCCAGGTTGGTGACCAGCGAGATCCCGAGCACCTCGGCGCCGGCCTCACGGGCGGCGATGGCCTCCAGCACGGTGGACATGCCGACCAGGTCGGCGCCCATGACGCGGATCATGTTGATCTCGGCCGGGGTCTCGTAGTGCGGGCCGGGGAACTGCACGTAGACGCCCTCTTCGAGGGTCTCGTCGATCTCCTTGCACATCGCGCGCAGGCGCGGCGAGTACAGATCGGTCAGGTCCACGAAGTTCGCGCCGACGATCGGCGAAGTGGCCGTGAGGTTGAGGTGGTCGCTGATCAGGACCGGCTGGCCGGGCTTCATGCCCTCGCGCAGGCCACCGCAGCCGTTGGTCAGGACGATGGTCTTGCAGCCGGCGGCGACGGCCGTGCGCACGCCGTGGGCGACGGCGGCGACGCCGCGGCCCTCGTAGTAGTGGGTCCGGCCGAGGAAGAGCAGCGCGCGCTTGTCGCCGATCTTGTACGAGCGGATCTTGCCGCCGTGGCCCTCGACGGCGGGGGGCGGGAAGCCGGGCAGCTCGGTGACCGGGAACTCGGCCTCGGGCGCGCCGAGCGCCTCCGCGGCGGGGGCCCAGCCGGAGCCCATCACGAGGGCGACATCGTGGGTCTCGGCGCCGGTCAGCTCGCGCAGGCGGGCGGCGGCGGCGTCGGCGGCGGCGAAGGGGTCGGTAACAGATGCGTTCACGCGGAAGAGCGTAGCCGCTCTTCGCCTACGCGCGTAGATGGCGCCGCTCACGGTATTCGGATCGTTGCTTTGTCGTTTCCGACCAAATGTCCCCGGCGGGCTGGACGGGGCCGTGCGGCGCCCGTTGCCGGGGGTGCTGCCCCCAGGACCCCGCGCCTCAAACGCCGGCGAGGCTGAAAATCCTCAGCAGGGGCGCTTGCGCAGTTCCATCACGTAGTCGTGCGGGGCGCCCGCCGATTCGGCCGCGTCGGCCAGTTCGCCCAGGTAGCGGGCCGAGGGCAGGCCGCCCTCGTAGCCGTTGAGGACGTACACCCAGGCCGCTTCCTCGCCGTCCAGCGTGTGCACGCGCACCCGCATGCGGCGGTAGATGTCGAGCCCGACGCCCTCCCACCGGTCCATGGAGTCCTCGTCGAGCGGGGCCACGTCGTACAGCGCGACGAAGACCTGGTGGCGCGGCGCTTCGACGATCGTCGCCAGCGCGCCCTCCCAGCCCATCTGCTCGCCGCCGAACGTCAGCCGCCAGTCGTTGATCCAGCCCGTGCCGCGCAGCGGCGAATGCGGAGCGCGGCGCGTCATCAGCCGCGGGTCGAGGTTGCCGGCGTACGCGGCGTAGAGCGACATGTGGTCGAGGGTACGGGAGGGGCGGCCCCCGCTGCGCTCCCGGCCGCGTACGGGGCCCGCGTCCCGGATGGTGGGACCGGGCGTGAAGCACCTTGATGCGTGCGGGACAATGACGTACGGAATGCATCCCCCGGGGAGACCCCCCGGAAGCCCCGGCCGGGGCGGCAGCCGGCCGGGTAGACGTGAGGCGGAGTTTTCGTGACCCGGATCGTGATCATCGGCGGCGGACCCGGCGGGTATGAGGCGGCCCTCGTAGGGGCCCAGCTCGGCGCGGAGGTGACCGTCGTGGACTGCGACGGTCTGGGCGGCGCGTCGGTGCTCACCGACTGCGTGCCCTCCAAGACTCTCATCGCGACCGCAGAGGTCATGACGACCTTCGACTCGTCGTACGAGGAGCTCGGCATCGTCGTCGCGGACGACACCCCGCACATCGAGCAGGCCGCGCGCGTCGTCGGCGTGGACCTCGGCAAGGTGAACCGGCGCGTCAAGCGCCTGGCGCTCGCCCAGTCCCACGACATCACCGCGTCCGTCACCCGGGCCGGCGCCCGGGTCGTACGGGGCCGCGCCAAGCTCGGCGGCCCGCAGGGCATCGACGGCACGCGGGACGTCATCGTCACCGCGGCCGACGGCTCCGAGACGATCCTCACGGCCGACGCCGTGCTCATCGCGACCGGCGGACACCCCCGCGAGATCCCCGACGCGATGCCCGACGGCGAGCGGATCCTGAACTGGACCCAGGTCTACGACCTCGAGGAGCTCCCGGAGGAGCTCATCGTGGTCGGCTCCGGCGTCACCGGCGCCGAGTTCGCCGGCGCGTACCAGGCCCTCGGCTCCCGGGTGACCCTCGTGTCCTCCCGCGACCGCGTGCTCCCCGGCGAGGACCCGGACGCCGCCGCCGTACTGGAGGACGTCTTCCGGCGCCGCGGCATGAACGTCATCGGCCGCTCCCGCGCCGAGTCGGCCAAGCGGGTCGGCGACCGCGTCGAGGTCACCCTCTCCGACGGCCGGGTCATCACCGGTACGCACTGCCTGATGGCGGTCGGCGCGATCCCGAACACGAGCAACATGAACCTGGAGGAGTCCGGGGTCAAGCTCAAGGAGTCCGGGCACATCTGGACCGACAAGGTCTCCCGCACCTCCTCGCCCGGCGTGTACGCGGCCGGCGACGTGACCGGGATCTTCGCGCTGGCCTCGGTGGCCGCCATGCAGGGCCGCATCGCGATGTACCACTTCCTCGGCGACGCGGTGGCCCCGCTGAACCTGAAGACGGTCTCCTCGAACGTCTTCACCGACCCCGAGATCGCCACCGTCGGCTACACCCAGGCCGACGTGGACTCCGGCAAGATCGACGCCCGGGTCGTCAAGCTCCCGCTGCTGCGCAACCCGCGCGCCAAGATGCAGGGCATCCGGGACGGCTTCGTGAAGCTGTTCTGCCGCCCCGGCACCGGGATCGTCGTGGGCGGCGTGGTCGTCTCCCCGCGCGCGAGCGAGCTCATCCACCCGATCTCGATCGCCGTCGACAACAACCTGACGGTCGAGCAGATCGCAAACGCGTTCACCGTGTACCCCTCGCTGTCCGGGTCGATCGCCGAGGTCGCCCGCCAGCTGCACACGCGCAAGGCCTCCGGCGAGGCGTAAATACCGATAACGGCCCTTGTGCGCAAGGGCTTTGGAGTGGGTGGTCGGCCCGTCGCGGAGCAGGTGCGCGGCGGGCCGACCGCGTATACCACTAGTTGCCCTACGGTATGGACAACTTCGGTATTCCGGCGGAAAGAGCTGAAAGCAGATGGTCGCCCGGGTTACTGTCAGTTTCGTGTTCGCTGCAGAACGTCGCCAATTGATCCTCGAAATGGTGCGGGCCAACGGAGCGGTATCGCTCCGGGAGCTCGCCCGCGTCGTCCAGACCTCCGAAGTGACCGTACGGCGGGACGTGCGGGCACTGGAGGCAGAAGGACTCCTCGACCGCCGGCACGGCGGTGCGGTACTGCCGGGCGGTTTCACGCGGGAATCCGGCTTTCCGCAAAAGTCCCATCTCGCGACGGCGGAGAAGACCGCCATCGCCGACATCGCGGCCGGACTCGTCGAAGAAGGCGAGGCCGTGGTCGTCGGCGCGGGCACCACCACCCAGGAGCTGGCCCGCCGGCTCGCCAGGGTGCCCGGCCTCACCGTCGTCACCAACTCGCTGCTCGTCGCACAGGCGCTGGCCCATGCGAACCGCGTGGAGGTGGTGATGACGGGCGGAACCCTGCGCGGGTCCAACTACGCGCTGGTCGGCAGCGGTGCCGAGCAGTCCCTCCAGGGGCTGCGGGTCTCGCGGGCCTTCCTGTCCGGCAGCGGTCTCACCGCCGAGCGCGGGCTGTCCACCTCCAACATGCTCTCCGCGAGCGTGGACCGGGCGCTGGTGCAGGCCGCGGCGGAGGTGGTGGTCCTGGCCGACCACACGAAGCTCGGGACGGACACCATGTTCCAGACCGTGCCGACCGATGTGATCACACGGCTGGTGACGGACGAGCCGCCGCCGCACGACGACCGGGCCGGTACGGAGCTGCAGGCGCTGGCGGACCAGGGCGTGCAGATCACCGTGGCCGGGGGCACGAGTGCCTCCGGCGGTGGGGAGTCGATGGCCGGGCGGCGTCCGCGCCGGGAATCCCCGCTGCCGGTGCAGCGGCGCGGCGGGCCGACGGCCCAGCTGCGCAGTGCGGGGCCGCCGTTGCACGAGCAGCAGGCGGAGCGTGCGCGGGTCGCGGACATGCGGCGCCGCTGAGCACGTGCGGCGCCGTTGCCGGGGACCCGTCCCGGACGCCTGCGCCTCGCATGCCGGCGGGGCTGGATTTCGC
>NZ_JBEXPT010000089.1:0-28769 GCF_040612195.1 Streptomyces sp. NPDC006450
GCGGGGGCTGTGGACGAGCACGAGGCCGGGCCCGAGGGCGCGGCCGCGGCTGTGGCCGAGCCCGCGGTCCGGCCGGAGCCGCTGGTCAGGGCCGGGTCGGCGGTGCGTGCCGAGGCGCCTGCCCGGGGTGAGGCGGCGTCTCCGGCCGAGTGCCGGGAGGTGCCCGGTGGGGCTTTGCGGTGGCTCGCGGTGCGGGAGCGGCTGCCCCTGTGGCTGCACACCCGCTGCGGGGTGGAGCCGCGCACGGTGGCCGCCGTCTCGGTGGTGCTGGTTCTGGCGGTCGGGTTCGCGGCGCAGCAGTACAGGGCGGCCCGGCCTCGGCCGGTGACCGCACCCGCCGTGGTGGCGCCCGTGGCGGCCGCCCTGCCGGCCCCCACCGCGGCGCGGGCGGGCCCCGGCGCCGGTCCCATCCTCGTGGACGTCAGCGGCAAGGTCCGTGACCCGGGGGTGCGCAAGCTGCCTCCCGGCTCGCGCGTGGAGGACGCCTTGGCCGCCGCCGGGGGAGTGCGGCCCGGGACGGACACCACCGGGCTGAACCGGGCGCGCGTCCTGATGGACGGCGAGCAGGTACTGGTGGGCGCTCCGGCCCCGCCGCCGGCGACGGGCCGGGGAGGCCCCGCCGCAGGGCCGCTGAGCCTCGGCACGGCCACCGCCGAGCAACTGGACGGGCTGCCCGGGGTCGGACCGGTCCTCGCGCAGCACATCGTGGACTTCCGCACGGTGCGCGGGGGCTTCCGCTCGGTGGAGGAGCTCCGGCAGGTCAACGGGATCGGTGAGCGCCGATTCGCCGATCTGCGTGAGCTGGTGCGGCCGTGAGCGGGGGCGGCGGAGCGGGGACGGGTCCGACGGGGCGGGATGCCCGTGCGCGGGGCCCGGCCGGGCGGGAGGTGGCGGGGGAGGCTCCGGCCGGGCGGCGGGAGCGGGGGCCGGTGGATGTGCGGCTGGTGGGGCCGGCTCTGGCCGTTTGGGTGGCGGCGGCGGTGGCCCTCGGGGTACCCGTCGGCCGCAGTGCCGTGGCGGCCGGGGTAGCGGTGGGTGCCGCCGGGCTGCTGATGCTGACGGGCCGCAGGCGCTCCGTGCCGTTCCGCACGGCCGTGGCGGCGATCCTGCTGTGCGCGGCCGCCGGCGCCGGGGTGGCGTGCCTCCAGCGGGCCGAGGCGCGAGCCGGGCCGGTACCGGAGTTGGCCCGGGACCATGCCCGGGTGCTGGCGGACCTCACCGTAGGCTCCGATCCGCGGACGGTCCGCACCGGGAGCGGGCCACCGGTCGTGGTGCTCGACGCCGTGGTGACCGGGGTGACCGGGCCCGACGGTGCCCGGACCCGGGTGTCGACCCCGGTACGGGTGCTGGCGGGACATCCGGGGTGGGCCCGGTTGCAGCCCTCGACACGGATCGCGGTGGTGGCCCGGCTGGCCCCGGCGCGGGGCGGGGAGCGGGCCGTCGCCCTGCTCCGGCCGGCCGGGGACACCCCGCCACGGGTGACCGGCGGTCCGGATACCGTCCAGCGGATCGCCGGGCGTCTGCGGGCCGGGCTGCGCGAGGTCACCGACGGGCTGGCGCCGGACGCCAGGGCCCTGCTGCCGGGACTGGTGGTCGGGGACACCTCCCGGGTGGAGCCCGATCTGCACGACGCCTTCCGCGCCACCGATCTGCTGCACCTGCTAGCCGTCTCCGGCTCCAACCTGACCGTGGTGCTCTTCCTGCTCATCGGGGCCCCGGCCCGCGCGCAGCAGGCCGAGAGGGGCGGGCTGGCACCGCGCCTGGGGCTCTCGCTGCGGGCGACGGCCCTGTGCGGGGTGGCTCTGACCCTGGCCTTCGTGGTGGTGTGCCGGCCGGAGCCCAGCGTGCTGCGGGCAGCGGCCTGCGGTTCGGTCACCCTTCTGGCCATCGCCACCGGGAGGCGCAGGTCCCTGATCCCGGCGCTGGCCGCCGCCGTCCTGCTGCTGGTGCTCTACGACCCGTGGCTGGCCCGGAGCTACGGCTTCCTCCTCTCCGTCCTGGCCACCGGGGCGCTGCTGACGCTCGCTCCCCGGTGGAGCGAGGCCCTGGTGCGGCGCGGCATGCGGCCCCGGTGGGCCGAGGCGCTGGCGGCCGCGGCGGCGGCCCAGGCGGTGTGCGCGCCGGTCGTCGCGGTGCTGTCGGCCCGGGTGAGCCTGGTGGCGGTGCCCTGCAACCTGCTGGCCGAGCTGGCGGCGGGACCCGCGACCGTCCTGGGGTTCGCCGCGCTGGCGGCGGCCCCGGTGTGCCGGCCGTTGGCCCAGGGACTCGCCTGGTGCGCGGGCGTGCCCGCGGGGTGGATCGCCGCAGTGGCCCGGGGCGGGGCGGGGCTGCCCGGGGCGGAGCTGGGCTGGCCCGGCGGGGTGGGCGGAGGGTTGCTGCTCGCCACGGCCACCTCGGCGGCGGTGGTGCTCGGCAGGCGGTTCGGCCGTGGGCGATGGCTCGCCCCCGCCCTGGCCGTGGTCCTGCTCCTCGCCGTACTGCGGCCGCCGCTGGTCACTCGTACGGTCAAGGGCTGGCCGCCGCCCGACTGGAGCTACACCCAGTGCGCGGTAGGCCAGGGGGACGCCGCGGTACTCGCCGTGGGTCCGGGTACCGCCGTGGTGGTGGACGCGGGCCCCGAGCCCGGGCCGGTGGACGTGTGCCTGAGGGAGCTGGGGGTGAGCCGGGTGCCGATGGTCCTGCTGACGCACTTCCACGCCGACCACGTGGGCGGGCTGGCGGGGGTGTTCAGGGGCCGCTCGGTGGGTGTGGTGCAAGTCACCGGGCTGGAAGAACCGCCGGGGCAGGCCGCGTTCGTACGGCGCACGGCGGCGGCCGCCGGGATCCCCGTCGTCCGTGCCGTGGAGGGGGAGCGGAGGCGGGCCGGGCCGCTCGAGTGGCAGGTGCTGTGGCCGCCGACCGGGGGCGCGCCCCCCGAGGGCCCCAACGATGCCAGCGTGGCCCTGCTGGTGCGCGGCGCGGGCCTGACCCTGCTCATGCTGGGCGACCTCGAACCGGGCTCCCAGCAGGCCTTGCTGAGGAACCATCCGGAACTGGGGCCGGTCGACGTCCTCAAGGTCGCGCACCACGGCAGCGCCCATCAGGATCCCGGACTGTACAAGCGGATCCGGCCGCGCCTCGCGATCGTCCCGGTGGGCGCCGGGAACAGGTACGGGCACCCCGCGGCGGGTACGCTCGCCCGGCTGCGGGAGTCGGGCGCGGCCGTGCTGCGCACGGACGAGGACGGTTCGGTCGCCGTCACCGGCAGCGGCCCGCGGCTGCGGGCGTTCCCGGCCATCCGGCGACGGGTGCGGCACGGGCATACCAGGAGTGACCACTTCGTTTGCCCACAACCCGACAGCATGATCGAATGCGTTTTCGCCAGAGCGGTCCAAGCCCACACAGCACGGGGGTGCATAAACCATGTTCAGTCGCAGACGGGGGATGGAGACGGCGGGAAGCGCCAGTCCCCAGACATCCGCGACACTGACGCTTCCTCATACCGCGCGGCTGCTCAGCTGTCGGGTCCTCGACACGGTCCACCAACCGGTCCGGCAGGCCACGTTCGAGGTGACCGATCCGATAGGCCGACGGATCGTCAGCGGGGAGACCGACCCCTACGGCGGTTTCACGGCGACGGTGCCGGCGGGCGAGTACCGGCTGTCCGTCACGGCCGAGGGCTACGCGCCCTTCCACGGGGCGACGCTGGTGGGGGACCCGGCGCAGCCCGGCACCGGGGAGATCGTCCTGGACTCGGTGGATCCGCCGCTGCTGCCGCAGCCGGGTCACTGGGAGCTGGATCCGGGGCATTCGTCGATCGGGTTCACGGCCCGGCACATCGGATTCGCCCGGATCAACGGCCGGTTCAACACCTTCGCCGGCGCGGTGCGGATAGCCGAGCGCATGGAGGACTCCTCCATGCACGTGATCATCGACGCGACGAGCATCGACACCGGGCTGCGGATACGGGACGACCACCTGCGCTCCGCGGACTTCCTGGACGCGGCCCGCCACCCGACGGTGGAGTTCTACAGCGAGCGGTTCATCCACCGCAGCGGCAGCCTCTGGTCCGTGGCGGGCGCCCTCACCCTCCACGGGGTCAGCCGGTCCGTCACCCTGGACACCCAGTACCTGGGTCTGGGCACGGGCCTGGAGGGCGAGCCGAGGGCGGCCTGCCGGGCGACGGCCGAACTGAACCGCGAGGACTTCGCGCTGACCTGGCAGTCGATGCTGGCGCACGGGATCGCCGCGCTCGGTTCGACCGTGGAAGTGGCCCTGGACGTACAGATCGTCCACAAGGCCTGACCGGGCGGGGTCCGGCGGCTACGGGGCTTCGAGCCAGCCGTCGTACTCGGCGGCGAGCTCGTCCAGGGCCGCGGCGTCCAGCCGTTCGCGCGGGTCCTCGACGACCACCAGCCACTGGGCGTCCTCGGCGTCGTCCTCGCCGGCGAGGGCGTCGCGGACCAGCTGCGGTTCCTCCGGGAGGCCGAAGCGGTCGACCACCTCCCGCGCCACCTCCTCGGCGGTGTCGCGGTCGGGCAGGACCAGTACATGTCGCACGTTCACCCGGACATTCTCGGGTACGGGGGAGGGGGCCGGGGCGCGAGGGTCTGTCAGTGCGGCGTGGGATGCTGGAGGCGATGGCCACCAGGAAGAATTCCACCGACGATCCGCTCGCCCCGCTCACCCTCGCGGTGGGGCAGGAGGACCTGCTGCTCGACCGCGCCGTGCGGGAGGTCGTGACGGCGGCGCGAGCCGCCGATGCCGACACGGACGTGCGTGACCTCGCCTCCGAGCAGCTCCAGCCCGGCACGCTGGCCGAGTTGACCAGCCCCTCGCTCTTCTCGGAGCGCAAGGTGCTCGTCGTGCGCAATGCGCAGGACCTCTCGGCCGACACGGTCAAGGAGGTCAAGGCGTACCTCGGCGCACCGTTCGAGGAGATCTCCCTCGTCCTCCTGCACGCGGGCGGCGTCAAGGGCAAGGGCCTGCTGGACGCCGCGCGCAAGGCGGGGGCCCGGGAGATCGCCTGCCCGAAGATGACGAAGCCGGCGGACCGGATGGCGTTCGTGCGGGGAGAGTTCCGGACGCTGGGCCGTTCGGCCACGCCCGAGGCCTGCCAGACGCTGGTCGACGCGATCGGCAGCGACCTGCGGGAGCTGGCGAGCGCGGCGGCGCAGCTGTGCGCGGACGTCGAGGGCACGATCGACGAAGCCGTGGTCGGCCGCTACTACACCGGCCGGGCCGAGGCCTCGAGCTTCACCGTCGCCGACCGGGCGGTGGAGGGGCGCGCCGCGGAGGCCCTGGAGGCCCTGCGCTGGTCCCTGTCCACCGGGGTGGCCCCGGTGCTGATCACGAGTGCGCTGGCCCAGGCGGTACGGGCGATCGGGAAGCTGGCCTCGGCCCCGCGGGGGGCCCGTCCCGGGGACCTCGCGCGTGATCTCGGCATGCCGCCGTGGAAGATCGACCGGGTCCGGCAGCAAATGCGGGGGTGGTCCGCGGATGGTGTCGCGGATGCCCTGCGGGCGGTGGCGGATGCGGATGCGGGGGTCAAGGGCGGGGGCGACGACCCGGAGTACGCGCTCGAGAAGGCGGTCGTGGCGGTCGCCCGGGCGGCACGGACCCGCCGGGGATAACCCCTGATTTCGGAGCCGGGCCCTTGGTTCCCGAGCCGCCCCCTGGTTTCCCCGGAGCCGGGCTCCTGGACTCCCGAGTTGAGCAACTGGGTTTCAGAGCTGAGGTCCTGGGACCCGTAGGCAGGCGGGCCCTGAGCCCCGGGTCCCGCGCGGGCGGCCGTGGTGTGGACGGCCGTGGTGTGGACGGCCTGCCGGCGCCGGTGCGCTGCTGCGGGTGGGTGGGCCCTGCGGGGCTGTCCCCTACCCGCCCTTCGCCCGTTCCCCGGGCTCTGCCCGGACCCGGTCCTCGGACGCCGGACGGGCTGGAAGGGCTCTGCCCGGGGTGGGTCGGTGTGGGTGGTGGGTCAGTGGGCCATGGCGTGGGGGGAGGTGGGGTCGGGGTGGCCCGGGGGGAGGAGGAAGGGGGTGGCCAGGGCCAGGGCGAGGGCCGGGTAGGCGAGGGTGGTGAAGTCGGCCGAGGCCAGGGCGGCTATGGCGAGGGCCGCGCCCAGTTCGTGCGAGGTGCCGACCAGGCCGGAGGCCAGGCCGGTGTGGGCTGGGGCCACTTCGGAGAGGGCCGAGGTCGTGGCGCACACGAAGGCCGCGCCGAGTCCGAGGGCCAGCAGGGCGAAGCCGGGGACCAGGCCCGACCAGAGGCCGCCCAGGGAGGTCAGGGCCGCGCCGGCGGCGGCCAGGGTGAATGCCGCCGCGCCGACCGGGCGCCAGCCGAAGCGGGGGAGCAGCCGGGAGCCCAGGTGTGCGCCCGCGGTGGCGGCCACCGCCGCCGGGAGGAAGGCAAGCCCGGTGACCAGGGGGCTCCGACCGAGGGATTGCTGGATGTGCAGGGAGCTCAGGTAGAACCCGGTCACGAGCAGGCCCGCGGCCCCCAGCATCACCGCGCTGCCGCCCAGCAGGGAGCGCCGGCCCGGCATGGCGGGGGGCATCAGCGGGTTCGTGGAGCGGCGTTGCGTCGCGACCAGGAGGGCAACCGCGACCAGGGCGCCGATGGTCGGGAGCCAGGAGCGTTCGGTCAGCCCGTAGACGAGTGCCGCCGCGGCCAGGGTCGGCAGGAGGATCGCAGGGACGTTCAACGGTGTCCGGTGGCCGGGATCCGCCGCGCCGGCGGGGCCGCGGAGCGAGCGGCCGAGCAGGAGCGGGACTCCGAGCAGGGCGAGTACGCCGACGGGCAGGTTGAGGTAGAAGATCCAACGCCAGCCGGGCCCGTCGGTGAGGATCCCGCCGAGCAGGACCCCGAGGGCCGCGCCGGTGCCGCCGATCGCCGCCCAGGCACCGAGGGCCCGGTGCCGGGCCGGGCCCTGGAACAGGGTCGTGACCAGGGACAGGGCGGCCGGCGAGAGCAGGGCCGCACCGACGCCCTGTGCGGAGCGGGCCGCGATCAGCGTGGCGGCGTCCGCCGCGAGTCCGGAGGCCGCCGAGGCGGCGGTGAACAGGGCCAGCCCGGTCAGGAACGTCCGCTCCGCACCGAACCGGTCCGCGAGTCGCCCGCCGGCGAGCAGGAGGGCGCCGAAGAACAGGGTGTACGCCGTGACGACCCAGGTGAGGCCGGGGCCGGAGAGGGAGAGGTCGGCGCCGATGGCGGGAAGGGCGACGTTCACGACGGTGACGTCGGCGATGAGCATGAACTGGGCCAGGCAGAGGAGGACGAGGAGGGGGCGGCGGTGCGGGTGCGGGCTCGGGTGGGGATGGGCGTTCCGGTCCCGGTCCCGGTCCTGGGCGTGCGGGGCGTGTGAGGGCATGGCGGAGCCGCTCCTAAAGTTAACAGGGGTGTTAGGGATTGAGTATGCGGCCCCCTCCGGGGAATGTGAACAGTGGTGTTAAGTTTGTGGGCATGGTTTCCGACGCACCCCGTCCCCGCCGCGCAGACGCCGAGCGCAACACCGCCGCGATCGTCGACGCGGGCCTGGACTGTTTCCTCATCGACCCGCAGGCGAGCATGGCCGCCGTCGCCCGCGCCGCCGGAGTCAGTCGCGTCACGCTCTACTCGCACTTCCCGACCCGGGAGGCCCTCCTCGACGCTGCCCTCGACCGGGCCGTCGACGAGGCCGCGGCCACGCTGGAGGCGCTCGACGGTGAGGGTGGGGCGGCCGGGGAGGAGGGCGTGGAGGAGGCCCTCGGGCTCCTCATCCGCAGCTCGTGGCGGATCCTCGACCGGCACTCCGCGGTGTTCGCGGCCGTCTCCGCGGCGCTGCCGCCCGAGCGGCTGCGCGAGCGCCACGACCGGATCCTCGCCCCCGTCCGCCGGCTGATCGGCCGCGGCCGGGAGAGCGGCGAGCTGCGCGCCGACCTGTCCGCCGACTGGCTGGTCACGGTCGTCTACAGCCTGGTCCACGCGGCCGCCGCGGAGGTTCAGGCCGGGCGGATGGACCCCGTCGAGGCGCCGGAGATCCTCACGGCCACCGTCCTCGCCGCCGTCACATCCCACCCCGCCGCACCGGGGAGGCCTCCGGGCCAGGCCTGAGAGGTCCGCCCCCCTCTGGGTTGGCTCCGGGGCCGCCCGGGCCCCGCAGGGCCGGGCAGGCCGGGGATGCCGAGCGGCCCGGCGCTCCAAGTCGGCCCGGCTCAAGTCGGGCCGGGCCCTGGGCAGACCGGGCTCGAGTCGGCCCGGGCCCTCGGCGGGCCGGGCCCTGAGCCCTGTGCCGTCCAGAGCTCCCCTACGCCGCGGAGGCCCCCGAACGGCCCGGAGCTCTGTGTGGCTCGTAGGCCCAGGGTCTGGAGTGGGGCCGGAGCTCCCCGGGGAAGCAAGCGGGGCGGGGCCTTGTGCGGGCTTCGCTCTGAGAGGCGTGCGGTCCGGATTTCCCGTGTTGCCCGGCGCCCCGTGCGGCCGGTAGGCCCCGAGCGCTGACCGGACCGGGGATCGGAGCGGGTCGGGCCCGGAGTGGGGTCGGTGCCGAGGGGGTGGGGACGCGTACGGCTCGGGGGCCCGTGAGGCCGGGGCTCCCGGAGGTCTCCGAGGTACGGGCGGACTGGGGCAGCCGTATGTCCCTGACATGCGACGTGCGGGGCGCCTCACCCCCCGGGGGGCGTCCGGTCCCGTAAGTCCCGGACGCCCCCGGGGCGCACCGCGGCCGGGCCCGTGCGTCGCGGAGGGCGCCGCATGCCGAAGGCCCCGGCCGCTGCCCTGGGGAAGGGAGGCGGTCGGGGCCTTCGGTTACTTCTCGGGTTGCACCGCACCCGCGTGGCGAACGCTTCGTGTGCGGCGCGGAGTGCCGGTCGGGAGCGGGAGAGAGGGCCCGCTGGATCCCGGCCCGGCGATCACATCAGGAGCTCAGCCCTGAAGGGAGGCAACCTTGATCGCCAGCGCCGACTTCTTGTTGGCGGCGGCGTTCTTGTGGATGACACCCTTCGAGACGGCCTTGTCGAGCGCGCGGGAAGCGGCGCGGGAAGCCACGGTGGCCTTCTCGACGTCACCGGCGACGACGGCCTCACGGGCCTTGCGGATGGCGGTCTTGAGCGAGGACTTGACGGCCTTGTTGCGAAGGCGAGCCTTCTCGTTCGTCTTGTTGCGCTTGACCTGGGACTTGATGTTCGCCACGAAAGAGCCTTTGCAGGTTCAGAGATTTGATCTTCGGATTGCGTCCCGTAGAGCTAGAGGGCACACGAGACACAGCTGCTCAGGTTACCAGCTGCCGTCCGACCGGCCCAAACCGAGCGCACTCCTCGGTTCATGGGACCATGGGAGCCTGCGTATAGATCCGACTAGACCCGACCAGATCTGATTTCGCGCAGACCGACGCCCACACTTCGTTCCGACTGCGACCCGAGAATCAGGACACTGCGTGCCCGCGATCCCCAGCCACGTGCCCGAGCCGAGCCGTACCGACCCGGCGCTGATCCGCAATTTCTGCATCATCGCGCACATCGACCACGGCAAGTCGACCCTTGCCGACCGGATGCTCCAGCTCACCGGTGTGGTGGACTCGCGGCAGATGCGCGCCCAGTACCTCGACCGCATGGACATCGAGCGTGAGCGCGGCATCACGATCAAGTCCCAGGCCGTCCGGCTGCCCTGGGCGCCGAACACGGGCCCGGACCAGGGCACGACCCACGTCCTCAACATGATCGACACCCCCGGGCACGTCGACTTCACCTACGAGGTCTCGCGCTCCCTCGCCGCGTGCGAGGGCACGGTCCTCCTGGTGGACGCGGCCCAGGGCATCGAGGCGCAGACCCTCGCCAACCTGTACCTGGCGATGGAGAAGGACCTGGCGATCGTCCCGGTCCTGAACAAGATCGACCTGCCGGCCGCCCAGCCGGAGAAGTTCGCCGAGGAGCTCGCGAACCTGGTCGGCTGCCAGCCCGAGGACGTCCTGCGCGTCTCGGCGAAGACCGGTCTCGGCGTGGACGTGCTGCTCGACAAGATCGTCGCCACGGTCCCGGCCCCGGTCGGCCCCAAGGACGCCCCGGCCCGCGCGATGATCTTCGACTCGGTCTACGACTCGTACCGCGGTGTCGTGACGTACGTGCGTGTGGTCGACGGCCAGCTCAACAAGCGCGAGCGCATCCGGATGATGTCGACCGGCGCCACGCACGAGCTGCTGGAGATCGGCGTCTCCTCGCCCGAGATGACCCCGGCCGACGGCATCGGCGTCGGCGAGGTGGGCTACATCATCACCGGCGTGAAGGACGTCCGTCAGTCCAAGGTCGGTGACACCATCACCAGCCTGAACAACGGCGCGACCGAGGCCCTCGGCGGCTACAAGGACCCGCGCCCGATGGTCTTCTCGGGCCTGTACCCGCTCGACGGCTCGGACTACCCGGACCTCCGCGAGGCCCTGGACAAGCTCCAGCTCAACGACGCCGCGCTGGTCTACGAGCCGGAGACCTCGGCGGCGCTGGGCTTCGGCTTCCGCGTCGGCTTCCTCGGCCTGCTCCACCTGGACGTGGTGCGCGAGCGCCTGGAGCGCGAGTTCGGGCTCGACCTGATCGCCACCGCGCCGAACGTGGTCTACCGCGTCGTCATGGAGGACGGCAAGGAAGTCTCCGTCACCAACCCGAGCGAGTTCCCCGAGGGCAAGATCAGGGACGTGTTCGAGCCGGTCGTACGGGCCACCCTGCTCGCGCCCTCCGAGTTCATCGGCGCGATCATGGAGCTCTGCCAGCAGCGCCGCGGCACCCTCCTCGGGATGGACTACCTCTCCGAGGACCGGGTCGAGATCCGCTACACGCTGCCGCTCGCGGAGATCGTCTTCGACTTCTTCGACCAGCTGAAGTCCAAGACGCGCGGCTACGCCTCCCTCGACTACGAGCCCACCGGCGAGCAGTCCGGCAGCCTGGTCAAGGTCGACATCCTGCTGCACGGCGACAAGGTCGACGCCTTCTCCGCCGTCTGCCACAAGGACGCCGCCTACGCCTACGGCGTGCGGCTGGTCGCCAAGCTGCGCGAGCTCATCCCGCGGCAGGCCTTCGAGATCCCGATCCAGGCGGCCGTCGGCTCCCGGGTCATCGCCCGCGAGACCATCCGCGCCATCCGCAAGGACGTCCTCGCCAAGTGCTACGGCGGTGACATCTCCCGCAAGCGGAAGCTGCTGGAGAAGCAGAAGGAAGGCAAGAAGCGCATGAAGATGGTCGGCTCCGTGGAGGTCCCGCAGGAGGCCTTCATCGCCGTCCTCTCCAGCGACGAGTCCGGCAGCAAGAAGAAGTAGCCGGACGGCGCAGCCGTTGGATACGAAGCAGGCCCCCGTGCTCCGGCACGGGGGCCTGCTTCGTCCCGGGACGCCGACAGGAGGCTCCGTCGCGGGACACGGTCCGGCTTCGTTATGAATCGGCGCCCCAAGGGCTCTTACGCGCCAGGCGGAGGGCCCCTAGTCTGATCACTGCTCGTTGGTTACTCGCCAGTTACAAGCCCTGACTCAGCCACCCACCCTGATTCGTCACCCGTCAGTCCCCCCGTGACGAGCCAGGCCCTGCCGCGTGGTCCGGAGGATGTCCGTGAGCGACACACAGACCTTGATCGAGAACCGCCCGCCCACCGTGGCGACCCTCTTCCTGGAGCGTGTCGCCGCCACGCCGAACAACGAGGCCTACCGCTATCCGGTCCCCGCCGCGGACGGGCAGGGCGGCCCCGACGACTGGAAGTCGATCAGCTGGGGCCAGGCCGCCGAGCGCGTCTTCGCCATCGCGGCCGGGATCATCGACCTCGGGATCCAGCCGGAGCAGCGCGTGGCGCTGTCCTCCAACACCCGGGTGGAGTGGATCCTCGCCGACCTCGGCGTGATGTGCGCCGGCGGCGCCGTGACCACCATCTACCCGAGCACGAACGCCGAGGAGTCGGCGTTCATCCTCTCCGACTCCGAGAGCCGGATACTGATCGCCGAGGACGCCGCGCAGCTGGCCAAGGCCCGCGAGCGGCGCGCCGACCTGCCCGGCCTCGCCCACGTGGTGGTCCTGGAGGCCGCCGACGCCCTCGCGGCCGACGGCGACCCCGAGGGCTGGGTGCTCTCCCTCGACGACCTGGAGGCGCGCGGCCGGGAGTACCTGGCCAAGCACCCCGAGGCGGTCAAGGAGCGGATCGCCTCCATCACCGCCGACCAGCTCGCCACCCTCATCTACACCTCGGGCACCACCGGGCGCCCCAAGGGCGTGCGACTGCCGCACGACAACTGGTCGTACATGGCCAAGGCCACCGTCGCCACCGGCCTGATCACCAAGGACGACGTCCAGTACCTCTGGCTGCCGCTCGCGCACGTCTTCGGCAAGGTACTCACCTCCGGTCAGATCGAGGTCGGTCACGTCACCGCCGTCGACGGCCGCATCGACAAGATCATCGAGAACCTGCCGATCGTGCAGCCGACCTACATGGCTGCCGTTCCGCGCATCTTCGAGAAGGTCTACAACGGGGTCGCGGCCAAGGCCAGGGCCGGCGGCGGTGCCAAGTACAAGATCTTCAAGTGGTCGGTCGGCGTGGCCCGCGAGTACGCCAAGGTCACCCAGGACAACTTCCGCCGCACCGGCCGCGCGAGCGCCCCCCTCGGCCTCTCCACCAAGCACAAGATCGCCGACGCGCTCGTCTACTCCAAGCTCCGCGAGGCCTTCGGCGGCAACCTGCGCGCAGCCGTGTCCGGTGCCTCCGCCCTGGCCCCCGACATCGGCTACTTCTTCTCCGGCGCCGGCATCCACATCCTGGAGGGCTACGGGCTCACCGAGTCCAGCGCCGCCTCCTTCGTCAACCCCGGCGAGGCCTACCGCACCGGCACCGTCGGCAAGCCGCTCCCCGGCACCGAGGTCCGCATCGCCGACGACGGCGAGGTGCTGTTGCGCGGCCCCGGCATCATGCAGGGCTACCACGGGCAGCCCGAGAAGACCGCCGAGGTGCTGGAGGCCGACGGCTGGCTGCACACGGGCGACATCGGCGAGCTCTCCGCGGACGGCTACCTGCGCATCACCGACCGCAAGAAGGACCTGATCAAGACCTCGGGCGGCAAGTACGTCGCCCCGGCGGAGATCGAGGGCCAGTTCAAGGCGCTCTGCCCGTACGTCTCCAGCATCGTCGTGCACGGGGCCGACCGGAACTTCTGCACCGCCCTCATCGCCCTCGACGAGCCCTCCATCCTGGTCTGGGCCGCCGAGAACGGCCTGGAGGGCAAGACGTACTCCCAGGTCCTGGCCGCAGCCGAGACGAACCGGCTCATCGAGACCTACGTCCAGACCCTCAACGAGGGCCTCCAGCGCTGGCAGACGGTCAAGAAGTTCCGCCTCCTGCCGCGCGACCTGGACGTGGAGCACGGGGACCTCACCCCGAGCCTCAAGCTGAAGCGGCCGGTCGTCGAGCGCGAGTTCAAGCACCTCATCGAGGAGATGTACGAGGGCTCCCGGGAGGCGTAGCGCGGGTCGTCGCGGGTGCGCGGCCCGAGGCGGGCACGAGCCCGTAAACGACCTTGGGGCAGTGCGGGACAATGGGTGCATGCCTTCCGCACTGCCCGACGGTGAACCCATGCCCGAAGACGGCTCGCTGCCGCTCCACGCCCTGGCGGGAGCCGGGGAGCGGCCGCTCGGGTTCTACCTGCACGTTCCCTACTGCGCCACGCGCTGCGGGTACTGCGACTTCAACACCTACACGGCCACCGAGCTGCGGGGCACCGGCGGTGTGCTCGCCTCCCGGGAGAACTACGCCGACACCCTGATCGATGAGGTCCGGCTCGCGCGCAAGGTGCTCGGGGACGACCCGAGGGCCGTGCGCACCGTGTTCGTGGGCGGCGGCACGCCGACGCTGCTGCCCGCCGGTGACCTCGTACGGATGCTCGCGGCGATCCGCGAGGAATTCGGGCTGGCCGAGGACGCCGAGGTCACCACCGAGGCCAATCCGGAGTCGGTGAACCCGGAGTACCTGGCGGAGCTGCGCGCGGGCGGCTTCAACCGGATCTCCTTCGGCATGCAGAGCGCGAAGCAGCACGTCCTGAAGGTGCTGGACCGTACGCACACCCCCGGGCGGCCGGAGGCCTGCGTCGCCGAGGCGCGGGCGGCGGGCTTCGAGCACGTGAACCTGGACCTGATCTACGGGACGCCGGGGGAATCGGACGAGGACTGGCGGGCGTCGCTGTCGGCGGCGCTCGGCGCCGGGCCCGATCACATCAGCGCCTACGCGCTGATCGTGGAGGAGGGCACCCAGCTCGCGCGGCGGATCCGGCGGGGCGAGGTCCCGATGACGGACGACGACGTCCACGCGGACCGGTACCTGATCCTCGACTCGGTGATGGCCGAGGCGGGCTACTCCTGGTACGAGGTCTCGAACTGGGCCACCTCCGAGGCCGGGCGCTGCCTGCACAACGAGCTGTACTGGCGCGGGGCCGACTGGTGGGGGGCCGGACCCGGAGCGCACTCGCACGTGGGCGGGGTGCGGTGGTGGAACGTGAAGCATCCCGGGGCGTACGCCGCCGCGCTCGCGGAGGGGCGTTCGCCCGGTGCCGGGCGGGAGCTGCTGTCCTCGGAGGACCGGCGGGTGGAGCGCATCCTGCTGGAGCTGCGGCTCGTGGACGGGGTTCCGCTGTCCCTGCTGGCGCCGGCGGGGCTCGCGGCGTCCGGCCGCGCCCTGGCCGACGGGCTGCTGGAAGCGGGCCCGTACGCGGCGGGGCGGGCCGTCCTGACCCTGCGGGGGCGGCTGCTCGCCGACGCGGTGGTCCGGGACCTGGTCGACTGACCCCCTCCGGGGCCGGCCCTGCGGGGCCGTCCCCTGCCCGCCTTCCGCCGCCCCCGGGGCTCCGCCCCGGACCCCGCGCCTCAAGCGCCGGCGGGGCTGGAGTCGGCTATGCCGTCACGTGGTCGATCAGGTGCTCCACCGCGCCCAGGAGGGTGGGCTCCAGGTCCTTGTACGAGGTCACGCGGGACAGGATGTGCTGCCAGGCGGCTCCGGTGTTCTCCGGCCAGCCCAGGGCCCGGCAGATGCCCGTCTTCCAGTCCTGGCCCGGCGGGATCACCGGCCAGGAGCGGATGCCGAGGGCCGAGGGCTTCACCGCCTGCCAGACGTCCACGTACGGGTGGCCCACGATCAGGACGTGCGGGGAGCTCACGGAGGCGGCGATGCGGGACTCCTTGGAGCCCGGGACCAGGTGGTCCACCAGGATGCCCAGTCGGGCGTCCGCGGCGGGGGCGAAGTCCGCGACCACCGAGGGGAGGTCGTCGATGCCCTCCAGGTACTCCACCACGACGCCCTCGATGCGCAGGTCGTCGCCCCAGACCCGTTCGACGAGTTCGGCGTCGTGGCGGCCCTCCACGTAGATCCGGCCCGCCCGGGCCACCCGCGCCCGGGCCCCGGGGACGGCGAGGGAACCCGAGGCCGTACGGGCCGGGGCCACCGGCCCCCGGGCCGGGCGGGTCAGGGTCACGACCGCGCCGTCCAGGAGGAAGGCGCGGGGTTCGAGGGGGAAGACGCGGCGCTTGCCGAAGCGGTCCTCCAGGGTGACCGTGCCCGCCTCGCAGGCCACCACCGCGCCGCAGAAGTCCGTACCGGCCACCTCGACCACCAGATCGGGATCGGCCGGCACCTCCGGGACGGGCTTGGCGCGCTTCCACTGCGGGGTCAGGTCGGGGGAGTACTCACGCATCCGGCCGAGGGTAGGAGAGCGGGCCGTCTCAGGTGTCCGACACGCCGAAACGGGCCGCCAGTGTGTCGCGTTGGGCACGCACGAAGGCCGCGTCGACCACCGCTCCGTGACCCGGCACGTACAGAGCGTCGTCCCCGCCCAGGGCGAGGAGCCGGTCCAGGGCCGCCGGCCACTGCCCGGGCACCGCGTCCGGACCCGCCTGCGGCTCGCCCGATTCCTCGACCAGGTCGCCGCAGAAGACCACCTCGCGCCCTCCGGGCACGAAGGCGGCCAGATCGTGCCGGGTGTGCCCCGGGCCCACGTTCGCCAACAGCACCTGCACCCCGCCCAGGTCCAGGGTCCACTCGCCCGACACCAGGTGCCGGGGGAGCACCATCAGGTCCGCCGCCTCGGCCGCCTCGGCCTCCGGCAGGCCCTGGCGGACCGCGTCGGACCGCAGCTCCTCCCGGCTCACGGAGAGCAGGGCGTCCAGCCCGACCGGACCGTAGACCTCGACCCCCGCGAACGCCGCGCCACCCAGTACGTGGTCGAAATGTCCGTGCGTGAATGCGAGATGGGTCACGCGCCGCCCCGCCAGCCGCTCCGCCTCGGCGCGCACCAGCGCACCCTCCCGCAGGGAGGATCCCGGGTCGATCAGGAGGGCCGAATCCTGGCCCACCACCAGTCCCACGGTGCAGTCCCACACCTGCAGGCGCTTGCGGCCGGCCCGTTCGGTGAGCCGTTCCCAGCCTGCCTCTTCCCAACGCACGTCCATGCCGCGACGCTACCTTGGCGGGCCGCCCTTGCTACGGGTGTACCACCCCGCCGTACACTGACCGGGGGATCTCTGGCACTCGAACGCTCGGAGTGCCAACGAAGAGTGTCAGCAGAGTCGACGAACCGACGGAAACGATGGAGGTGTGCGCGCGATGCTCAGCGAACGCAGACTCGAAGTGCTGCGCGCCATCGTCCAGGACTACGTCGGGACGGAGGAGCCGGTCGGTTCCAAGGCGCTCACCGAGCGGCACCGGCTCGGCGTCTCGCCCGCCACCGTGCGCAACGACATGGCCGTGCTGGAGGACGAGGGCTACATCGCCCAGCCCCACACCAGCGCCGGCCGCATCCCCACCGACAAGGGCTACCGCCTCTTCGTCGACAGGCTGGCGGGGGTCAAGCCGCTGTCGACGCCCGAGCGCCGGGCCATCCAGAACTTCCTCGACGGGGCCGTGGACCTCGACGACGTCGTCGGCCGTACGGTGCGGCTGCTCGCGCAGCTCACCCGGCAGGTCGCCGTCGTCCAGTACCCGTCGCTGACCCGGTCCACCGTCCGGCACGTGGAACTGCTCTCGCTGGCCCCGGCCCGCCTGATGCTCGTCCTCATCACGGACACCGGCCGGGTCGAGCAGAGGCTCGTCGACTGCCAGGCCCCCTTCGGGGAGACCTCGCTCGCGGACCTGCGGGCCCGCCTCAACAGCCGGGTCGTCGGCCGCCGGTTCACCGACGTGCCGCCGCTGGTGAAGGACCTTCCGGAATCCTTCGAGAACGAGGACCGGGTGACGGTGCGTGCCGTCCTCGACACCCTTCTCGAAACGCTGGTCGAGGAGGCGGAGGAGCGGCTGATGATCGGCGGCACCGCCAACCTCACCCGCTTCGGACACGATTTTCCCCTGACGATCAGGCCGGTGCTCGAAGCGCTGGAGGAGCAGGTCGTGCTCCTCAAGCTGCTGGGCGAGGCCAGTGAGTCGGGAATGGCCGTAAAGATCGGGCATGAGAACGCCTACGAGGGACTGAACTCCACGTCCGTCGTCTCGGTCGGCTACGGTTCGGGCGGCGAAGCAGTCGCCAAACTCGGCGTGGTCGGACCGACCCGCATGGACTACCCCGGAACGATGGGAGCGGTACGCGCAGTGGCACGTTACGTCGGACAGATCCTGGCGGAGTCGTAAGTGGCCACGGACTACTACGCCGTTCTCGGCGTGCGCCGCGACGCATCGCAGGACGAGATCAAGAAGGCATTCCGGCGGCTCGCGCGCGAGCTGCACCCGGATGTGAACCCCGATCCCAAGACGCAAGAGCGTTTCAAGGAGATCAACGCCGCCTACGAGGTCCTCTCGGACCCGCAGAAGAAGCAGGTCTTCGACCTCGGAGGCGACCCGCTGTCCTCCTCGGGCGGCGGCGGAGCCGGCGGCTTCGGAGCGGGTGGCTTCGGCAACTTCTCCGACATCATGGACGCCTTCTTCGGCCAGTCCTCGCAGCGCGGACCGCGCTCGCGGACCCGCCGCGGCCAGGACGCCATGATCCGCCTCGACCTGGAACTGGACGAGGCGGCCTTCGGCACGACCAAGGACATCCAGGTCGACACGGCCGTCGTCTGCACCACCTGCTCCGGTGAAGGCGCCGCCCCCGGCACCTCGGCGCAGACCTGTGACATGTGCCGCGGCCGCGGTGAGGTCTCGCAGGTCACCCGGTCCTTCCTGGGCCAGGTCATGACCTCGCGCCCCTGCCCGCAGTGCCAGGGCTTCGGCACCGTGGTCCCGACTCCGTGCCCCGAGTGCGCGGGCGACGGCCGGGTCCGCTCCCGCCGCAGCCTCACCGTCAAGATCCCGGCGGGCGTCGAGAACGGCACCCGGATCCAGCTCGCGGGCGAGGGCGAGGTCGGCCCCGGCGGCGGCCCCGCCGGCGACCTGTACGTGGAGATCCACGAGCTGCCGCACCCGACCTTCCAGCGGCGCGGGGACGACCTGCACTGCACGGTCACCATCCCGATGACCGCGGCGGCCCTGGGCACCAAGTGCCCGCTGGAGACCCTGGACGGCCTGGAGGAGATCGACATCCGGCCCGGTACCCAGTCCGGCCAGGCGATCCCCCTGCACGGCCGGGGCGTCACGCACCTGCGCGGCGGCGGCCGCGGAGACCTGATCGTCCACGTCGAGGTCACCACCCCCGGCAAGCTGGACCCGGCGCAGGAGGACCTGCTGCGCCAGCTCGCCAAGCTGCGAGGCGAGGAGCGGCCGCTCGGCCAGTTCGCGCCGGGCCAGCAAGGCCTGTTCAGCCGGCTGAAGGACGCCTTCAACGGGCGCTGAGCCGCGCGCGGAGCAGCGTACGGGCAGCGTACGAGAACACCGGCGAGCCCGGTCCGGGGATGCCCCGGACCGGGCTCGCGGCATGCGGGGCGGCAGGGCGGCGGCGGTATTCGGGCACCCCGGTGAAGGGGACTATGCCAGGCGAATGCGGTGATTCGGTCCCGTGAGCGGGACATGGCACGATGCAGCTCATGTCCTCCGCACCGAACGGTCTCTTCGCGTACCCGATCGTGCAGGCGCCCATGGCGGGCGGCGCGTCCTGCCCGCCGCTCGCGGCCGCCGTGTGCGAAGCGGGCGGGCTGGGCTTCCTCGCCGGCGGCTACAAGACCGCGGACGGCATGTACCAGGAGATCAAGCGGCTGCGCGCGCTCACCCGCCGCCCCTTCGGCGTCAACCTCTTCCTGCCGCAGACCTCGCACGTGGACCCGGCGGTCGTGGAGGCCTACCGCGGGCACCTCGCCAGTGAGGCCTCCTGGTACGAGATCTCCCTCGCCGACGAGGACATCATCGGCACCAGCGACGACGGCTACGACGCCAAACTGGCCATTCTCATCGAAGACCCGGTCCCCGTGGTCTCGTTCACCTTCGGCCTGCCCTCACCCGCGGCCTTCACCTGCCTGCGCAAGGTCGGTACGTACACGATCGCCACCGTCACCTCCGTCGAGGAGGCCCGCGCCGCCCAGGCGGCCGGCGCCGACGCCGTCTGCGTCCAGGGCGTGGAGGCGGGCGGCCACCAGGGCACCCACCGGGACGACCCGCAGGGCGACGGCACCGCCGGAGTCGGCCTGCTCGCGCTCGTCGCGCAGGTACGCGAGGCCGTGGCCCTCCCGATCATCGCGGCGGGCGGTCTGATGCGCGGCTCGCAGATCGCCGCGCTGCTCGCCGCGGGCGCGGAGGCCGCGCAGCTCGGCACGGCCTTCCTGGCCTGCCCTGAGTCCGGCGCGCACGCCCTGCACAAGAAGGCGCTGACCGACCCGCTGTTCGTCCGGACGGAGCTGACCCGGGCCTTCTCGGGGCGGCCGGCCCGCGGGCTGGTCAACCGGTTCATGCGCGAGCACGGCCCGTACGCCCCGTCCGCGTACCCGCAGGTCCACCACCTGACCGCACCGCTGCGCAAGGCCGCCGCCGAGGCCGGGGACCCGCAGGGCATGGCGCTGTGGGCGGGCCAGGGGCACCGGCTGGCGCGGGCCCTGCCGGCCGGGGAACTGGTGGAGGTGCTCGCGGCGGAACTCGGCGCGGCACAGAACGCGTTGAAGGCAATGCAGATGAGGAGTGCGTCATGACCGCCCCGGTGTTCGTGGTCGAAAAGGTTCCCGCGGGGCCGGAGTTCGTCCTGGACGGCCCCGAGGGCCGCCACGCGGTCTCCGTGAAGCGGCTGGCCCCCGGCGAGGCCCTCGTGCTGACCGACGGACGGGGCGGCTGGGCCGAGGCCGTCGTGACGGCCGCCGAGGGCAAGGACCGCCTCGTCGTCTCCGTGTCCGGGGTCTTCGAGGAGCCGGAGCCGGCCGTCCGGATCACCGTCGTCCAGGCCCTGCCCAAGGGCGACCGGGGCGAGGTCGCCGTCGAGACCATGACGGAGACCGGCGTCGACGCGATCGTGCCCTGGCAGGCCTCGCGGTGCATCACCCAGTGGCGCGGCGACCGGGGCGCCAAATCCCTCGCCAAGTGGCGCGCCACCGCCCGGGAGTCCGGCAAGCAGTCCCGCCGGGTCCGCTTCCCCGAGATCGCGGAGGCGCTGTCGACCAAGCAGGTCGCGGCGCTGCTCGCGGAGGCCGACCTCGCGATGGTCCTGCACGAGGACCGGGACGCACCCTCGGGCGCGCTGGCCACCGCGGAACTGCCCGCCGCCGGCTCCATCGTGCTGGTCGTCGGACCCGAGGGCGGGGTCTCCCCGGACGAACTCGCCGCCTTCGCCGCGGCCGGGGCGCACCCGTACCGGCTGGGGCGCTCGGTGCTGCGCACGTCCACGGCGGGCACGGCAGCCGCGGCGGTCCTGCTGGCGAGGACGGGACGCTGGTCCTGACGGCCCCGGTCCTGACGGCTGCGGTCCTGGCGGGACGACGGTCCTGATGGGACGACGGTCCTGACGGCCCCCTGTCCTGACGGGACGACGGTCCTGGCCGGTTCCGGCCGGCGGCGGTGGATACGATGCCGGAACCGATCACCCGTCACGAAGGGCTCAGCACATGGCCGGGGAACCGCAGGCCGACTGCCTGTTCTGCAAGATCGTCGCGGGGAACATCCCCGCCACGATCGTCCGGGAGACGGACACGACCGTCGCCTTCCGCGACATCAACCCGCAGGCGCCCACCCACGTCCTCGTCATCCCGAAGGCGCACTACCCCGACGCCGCCTCCCTCGCGGCCGCGGAGCCCGGGATCGCCGCCGACGTCCTGAGCGAGGCCGGCCGCGTCGCGGTCGACGAGGGGCTCGCCGACCGCGGCTACCGGCTCGTCTTCAACACCGGCGCCGGCGTCGGCCAGGTCGTCTTCCACGCCCACGCGCACGTCCTCGGCGGCCGCGGCTTCGAATGGCCCCCGGGATAAACCGTGTCCGTACGTGAATTCGTGGTGCTGGGCACCGCCAGCCAGGTGCCCACCCGCCACCGCAACCACAACGGCTACCTGCTGCGCTGGGACGGCGAGGGCATCCTCTTCGATCCCGGTGAGGGCACTCAGCGCCAGATGCTCCGTGCCGGGGTGGCCGCGCACGACATCAACCGGATCTGCGTCACTCACTTCCACGGGGACCACAGCCTCGGCCTCGCCGGGGTCATCCAGCGGATCAACCTCGACCGGGTCCCGCACCCCGTCACCGCCCACTACCCGGCCTCCGGGCAGAAGTTCTTCGACCGGCTGCGGTACGCCACGGCCTACCGCGAGACCGTGCAGCTCGCCGAGGAGCCGGTGGCCGAGGACGGGATCCTGGCGCGCGGGGACGCGTACACCCTGGACGCCGTACGGCTCTCGCACCCGGTGGAGTCCTTCGGCTACCGGGTCACCGAGCCCGACGGGCGCCGGATACGGCCCGAACTGCTCGCACGCCACGGGATCAAGGGGCCGGACGTGGGGCGGATCCAGCGCGAGGGCAGCCTCGGCGGGGTCACCCTCGACGAGGTCAGCGAGGCGCGCGCCGGACAGCGGTTCGCCTTCGTCATGGACACCCGGCTCTGTGAAGGCGTCGAGGTGCTCGCGGCGGGCTGCGACATGCTGGTGATCGAGTCGACCTTCCTCGACGAGGACGTCCAACTGGCCACCGACCACGGGCACCTCACCGCCGGACAGGCCGCCCGGGTGGCCCGCGACGGGGGCGTACGGCACCTCGTGCTGACGCACTTCTCGCAGCGCTACGGCGACCCGTCGGAATTCGAACGCCAGGCCCGCGCGGCCGGGTTCGAGGGCGAGCTGACGATCGCCGCGGACCTCGTACGGGTTCCCGTGCCGAAGCGGACCGGATAGCGGGCCGGACGGCGTGCCGGGCGGCGACGCGGCCCGTGTGCGGGCCGGAGGGGCTGGATTTCGGCGCCGACCAGATCGCGGACCCTCGCGTCGGCCGGCGGCCTAGACGCCGGTGCGGATCCGCCGGCCGCTCCGCTCGCGGCCCCGGCGGGCCGCCGCCGGGGAGAGCAGCAGCACCCGGAGCGGGGGCAGGCGCAGCGGGCGGGCGCGGAGCTGCGGGAGTTCCACGACCTCCAGCTCCCGCGCACCGACCCTCGGCACCGAGCCGGCCGGTGTCCCGGCTCCGGCGGCGAGCACGGCCGCCGGGGCCCCGCCGCGCCGGCGCACCGAGCCGGGGGTCAGCGGGCGGCCGCCGACGTGCAGGGCGACCCCGGCCATCGGCACGGCCACCGCCAGCAGCAGGCCCCCGAGGACCAGGCCCATGCCGGGGAACCCCGCCCCCTCGGCGAGCAGGCTCCCGGTGACGGGCCCACAGGCCACGCCGAGCGAGGACGCGGAACCGACCAGGACGGCCCAGCGCCCGCGCGGGTCGAGGGCGGCGGCGAGGCCGATGGCGTAGGAGAGCACGACGGGGTAGACCGCGTTCCACAGGATCTCCCCGGCCGCGAAGGACCCCAGCTCCCGTGCGTGCGAGGCCAGCACCACGCAGCAGGCGATGACCGCCGTGCCCACGCCCACCGGGACCGCGCGCCCGAGCCGGGCCCCGAGCGCCGAGGCGGCGGTGACCCCGAGCAGCCCGGCGCCGAGCGCGGCCGCGAAGACGATCCCGAGGGTGACCTCGGACAGGCCTGCCTGCTGCGCGCCGATGCGGCCGCTGACGCCCCACAGGGCGTTCTGGGCCAGCGACCACAGCAGCAGGGCCCCGGCGAGCACCACCCCGGCGCGCGGGTGCGGCAGCCGCCCGGAGACCCGTACGGCGGTCCGGCCGGTGCCGTCGGCGCGGCCGGGGTGCTCCGTGCGGTCGGCCCCGTCGAGGCGGCCCGTTGCCGGCCAGCACACCAGCGCGACCAGGGCGATCGCCGCGAACGGCAGCCGGTGGCCGCCGCCGAGCAGGGGCAGGGTCAGGTACAGGGCCCCGGCCGTGGCCGACACCGACAGCAGCCCCAGCGAGGAGGTCCGGTGCGGGTCGCGCTGCGCCGCGATCCCGGAGGCGGCCACGGCGGTGGCCGTGCCCGAGCCGAAGCCGCCGGCGACGGCGCCCGCGATGACGAGGGGGAGCTGCGCGGTGGCGGCCGCCGTGCCGTACCCGAGGACGGCGAGCAGCAGCCCGAGCCGGGCCAGCGGACGCGGCCCGTGGCGCGGGATGCGGGAGGCGAGGGTGAACCCGGCGGCGGCCGAGCCGAGCAGCAGGACCGAGCCGATCAGTCCGGCCTGCGCGGGGCTCAGAGGGAGATGGGCGTCGAGCCGGCCGACGACGGTCGGCAGCAGGTACGGGGCGACGTACCCGGAGGTGAAGAGTGCGACGAGCGGCCGGACGGCGGGCGGCGCGGGGGTGCGGTCGGGCACGGGTGTTCCAGGTGGTGCAGGTGGAGCGTGAGATTCCGCAAGAGCGCGGGGCTCATATCTATCAAGCGGCCCGATCTTCCGAGAAGGGCGTTCAGGCGGTGATCTGCGTCACACTGTATTCCGGGCCCGCCCGGTAGGGAGGACCTGAGGGCGGACTCGGGTGGTGCTCAACGAGGAGTTGAGCCCCATGCAGGAACGACCCGCCAAGATCAGAACACGCGCCGACCGAACGGGGAGTACATCGTGACAAGTCGCAGCAGCCGGGACAGCCTCGACTCCGCCGTGGACCCGCTCGGTCCGCTGCGCGACCCCCAAGAACCGGGCTGCGACGTCTTTCTGACGGGCACGGTCTTCCTCGACATCATCTTCACCGGCCTCGAATCGGCCCCCGTGCGCGGCACGGAGTCCTGGGCGCGCGGGATGGGGTCCAGCCCCGGCGGCGTCGCCAACATGGCCACCGCCCTCGCCCGGCTCGGCCTGCGCACCTCGCTGGCCGCCGCCTTCGGCGACGACCACTACGGGGAGTACTGCTGGGACGCCCTCGAACAGGGCGAGGGCATCGACCTGTCGATGTCACGGACCGTGCCCGGCTGGCACAGCCCGGTCACCGTCTCGATGGCGTACGAGGGCGAGCGCACGATGGTCTCCCACGGCCACGAGGCCCCGCTCCCGGCGGGCCCCGGGCCGTTCCCGCAGTGCCCGCCCCGCGCCCGCGCGGCCGTGGCCTCGCTCGGCCCGGGCGGCGGCGAGGCGTGGGTCGCCGAGGCGGTCCGGCGCGGGGCCCGGGTCTTCGCCGACGTCGGCTGGGACGACAGCGGGCGCTGGGACCTGCGGGCGCTGGCCGACCTGGAGCACTGCGAGGCCTTCCTGCCCAACGCGGGCGAGGCGATGGCCTACACGCGCACCGACTGCCCGCGCGCGGCGGCCCGGGCGCTGGCCGAGAAGGTGCCGATCGCGGTGGTGACGATGGGCTCCGAAGGCTCGTACGCGGTGGACGGGCGGACCGGGGAGACGGCCGAGGTCCCCGCGATCGCGGTCGACGCCCTGGATCCGACCGGCGCGGGCGACGTGTACGTGGCGGGCTTCCTGACCGGCACCCTCGCCGAGTGGCCGCTCGCGGACCGGCTCGCCTTCGCGGGCCTGACGGCCGCCCTGTCGGTGCAGGAGTTCGGCGGCTCCCTGTCAGCCCCCGGCTGGCCGGAGGTGGCCCACTGGTGGCGCACCGCCCCGGAGGCCCTGCGCGGGCGGTACGGCTTCCTGGACGACCTCGTCCCGCGGGCCGCCACCCCGGCCAGCAGGCGCCGCGCGGTCCCGACGATCGGCTTCCGCCAGTCGGCGTAGGCCTGGCCGGCCGGGGAACGGGGGCAGCCGGACGGGGCCACACCCCGCGCCGGGCCGCCCAGCGCACCCGGCCGCTCGCGCCGGGCCGCCCAGCGCACCCGGCCGCTCGCGCCCCCGACGCCCAGCGCCCCGGACGCGCGCGGACGCTCCAGGCGGCCGCATGGGCGGGCTGCACGTCCGCCCGGGCCGGGCCGTGCCCGGCCTCGGATCGGCCCTGTTTCCGCCCCGCCCGCGCGGGGCCCCGTACGGGGGGCCGGAAAACCCCTCGGGGATGGCGGGGCGGCGACGTAGGCTTGGAAGTCCGGTGGCCGTCGATCGGCGCGGCCCCTCAGTGGGAGGTATGCGCAGGCCACAGTGCCGGCCCATGACTCAGACACCGACAGCCAAGACCCCCGCGCCGGGGCAGGCGCGAGCCCACTTCTCCGTACCGGCCACCCATCCGATGGTGTCCGTCCTCGGCTCGGGCGACGCCCTGTTGCGCGTGATCGAGAAGGCCTTCCCGAGGGCCGACATCCATGTTCGGGGCAATCAGGTCAGCGCGATCGGCGCGACGGCGGAAGTCGCGCTCATCCAGCGCCTGTTCGACGAGATGATGCTGGTGCTCCGCACCGGGCAGCCGATGACGGAGGACGCAGTGGAACGCTCGATCGCCATGCTCAAGTCGAGCATCAACGGCGAGGGCCCGGACGAGACGCCCGCCGAGGTGCTCACCCAGAACATCCTCTCCAGCCGCGGCCGCACCATCCGCCCCAAGACCCTCAACCAGAAGCGGTACGTCGACGCGATCGACAAGCACACGATCGTCTTCGGCATCGGCCCCGCCGGTACCGGCAAGACCTACCTGGCCATGGCCAAGGCGGTCCAGGCCCTGCAGTCCAAGCAGGTCAGCAGGATCATCCTGACCCGCCCGGCGGTGGAGGCCGGCGAACGCCTCGGCTTCCTCCCCGGCACCCTCTTCGACAAGATCGACCCGTACCTGCGGCCGCTCTACGACGCCCTGCACGACATGATCGATCCGGACTCGATCCCGCGGCTGATGGCGGCGGGGACCATCGAGGTGGCGCCGCTGGCGTACATGCGCGGCCGGACCTTGAACGAGGCCTTCGTCGTCCTCGACGAGGCGCAGAACACCACCCCCGAGCAGATGAAGATGTTCCTGACCCGGCTCGGTTTCGACTCGAAGATCGTCGTCACCGGTGACGTGACCCAGGTCGACCTGCCGGGCGGTGCCAAGAGCGGTCTGCGGCAGGTGCAGGACATCCTCGAAGGCGTGCCGGACATCGCCTTCTCGCGGCTCACGTCCGAGGATGTCGTCCGGCACAAGCTGGTCGGCCGTATCGTCGACGCGTACGAGAAGTACGACGACAGCCAGGACGCGAAGCAGTCGCGGAACGGCTTCCAGCGGAAGTAGACATCAGCGCACCATGTCGATCGACGTCAACAACGAGTCCGGAACCGAGGTCGACGAACGGGCGATCCTCGACATCGCCCGCTACGCACTCGCCCGGATGCGGATCCACCCGCTCTCGGAGCTCTCCGTCATCGTCGTCGACGAGGACGCGATGGAGCAGCTCCACATCCAGTGGATGGACCTGCCCGGACCCACCGACGTCATGTCCTTCCCGATGGACGAGCTGCGTCCGCCGTCGAAGGACGACGAGGAGCCCCCGCAGGGGCTCCTCGGTGACATCGTGCTCTGCCCCGAGGTCGCCAAGAAGCAGGGCGAGGACGCGCCGACGCAGCACTCCATGGACGAGGAGCTCCAGCTCCTGACCGTCCACGGGGTGCTGCACCTGCTCGGCTACGACCACGAGGAGCCGGACGAGAAGGCCGAGATGTTCGGCCTCCAGGCGGCCATCGTCGACGGCTGGCGCGGCGAGAACGGCGTGACCGGCCCGTCCCCGGCGCCGACCGTCTCATGACCGGTGATGTTCAGCTGATCACCGGGGCCGTCCTGCTGGTCGTCGTGGCGTGGTTCGCCGCGTGCGCCGAGTCCGGGATCGCCCGGATCTCCGCCTTCCGGGCCGAGCAGGCCGTACGGGAGGGCCGGCGCGGCAGCGCGAAGCTGGCCCAGGTCGCCGGCGACCCCACCCGCTACGTCAATGTCGCGCTGCTCGTCCGGGTCACCTGCGAGATGGCGGCGGGCGTGCTCGTCACGTACGTCTGCCTCGACGAGTTCGGGGAGAACTGGACCGCGCTGCTCGTGGCCATCGCCGTGATGGTGCTCGTGTCCTACGTGGCGGTCGGGGTGTCCCCGCGCACCATCGGCCGGCAGCACCCGCTGAACACGGCGACGGCGGCGTCCTACGTCCTCGTACCGCTCGCCCGGATCATGGGGCCGATCCCGCAGTTGCTGATCCTCCTCGGCAACGCGCTCACGCCCGGGAAGGGCTTCCGCAAGGGGCCTTTCGCCTCCGAGGCGGAACTGCGCGCGATGGTCGACCTCGCGGAGAAGGAATCGCTGATCGAGGACGACGAGCGCCGCATGGTGCACCAGGTCTTCGAGCTCGGTGACACCCTCGTGCGCGAGGTCATGGTGCCGCGCACCGATCTGGTCTGCATCGAGCGGTACAAGACGGTCCGTCAGGCGACCACGCTCGCGCTGCGGTCCGGCTTCTCGCGGATCCCGGTGACCGGGGAGAACGAGGACGACATCGTCGGCATCGTGTACCTGAAGGACCTGGTCCGCAAGACGCACATCAGCCGGGACGCGGAGAGCGACCTGGTCTCCACCGCGATAAGGCCCGCGGTGTTCGTGCCGGACACCAAGAACGCGGGCGACCTGCTGCGCGAGATGCAGTCGGTACGCAACCACGTGGCGGTCGTCATCGACGAGTACGGCGGCACCGCCGGCATCGTCACCATCGAGGACATCCTGGAGGAGATCGTCGGCGAGATCACCGACGAGTACGACCGGGAGATCCCGCCGGTGGAGGAACTGGGCGGGGACCGTTACCGGGTCACCGCGCGCCTCGACATCACCGACCTCGGCGAACTGTTCAAGGTGGACTCCTTCGACGACGAGGACGTGGAGACGGTCGGCGGACTGCTCGCCAAGGCATTGGGCCGGGTGCCGATCGCCGGCGCCTCGGCGATGGTGGACCTGCCGGACGGACGGCCGCTGCGGCTGACGGCGGAGTCCCCGGCGGGCCGGCGGAACAAGATCGTGACCGTGCTGGTGGAGCCGGTGGTTCCGGTGGAGGGCCAGGAAGGGGAGACGGAGTGACGCCGGCGGAGCTGCGCGCGTTCTGTCTGGGGTTCAACGCGGCCGTGGAGGAATTCCCCTTCACCCCGGAGACCTCGGTGTTCAAGGTGCTGGGGAAGATGTTCGCGCTGAGCGCGCTGGACGCCGACCCGCTGAAGGTCAACCTCAAGTGCGACCCGGAGCAGGCGGTGCGGCTGAGGGCGGAGCACGAGGCGGTCGTGCCGGGCTGGCACATGAACAAGTGGCACTGGAATACGGTGACCGCGGGCGGCCCGGGGGCGCTGCCCGACGCGCTGGTCCGGGAGCTGGTCGAGGACTCGTACGACCTCGTGGTCGCGGGTCTGCCGAGGGCGGAGCGGCTGCGGCTCGACCGCCCGTAGCGTTCCGGTCCGTGGAGTCCGGGAGGGGTCCAAGGTCATCGATCACGGGACCTTCGGGGCCCCGGATCCGTTGACGCAGCGCTTAGTTTTATCCGTGCGCCACCAAGATCCCGGGGGGACACCGGGGGTGGAGGGGAGAGCGCGTCGGCGGGGTCGTCGTGCGGCCCC
>NZ_JBEXPT010000090.1:0-28587 GCF_040612195.1 Streptomyces sp. NPDC006450
CGCGGCGGCCTCGGTGACCTCGGCGGCGAGCGCCTGGTCGGGGGCGTCCACGGCCAGCGCCCGGTGGCGTACGGCCTGGACGGGGTCGTCGACGGCGGCGGCCAGCGCGGCGTGTCCGGCGGCGCGTTCGGGCCAGCCCGCGTCGGCGGCCAGGGCGGTCGGCAGGGCCCCGGCCGTGAACCGGATCGTGCCGTCCTCCTCCACGGTGACCAGCGCGGCCCGCTCGGCCACGGCGAGCTCGGCCTCCGCGTCCAGGCGGCCGGCCCGGCGCAGCAGCGCGGTCGTGGGGCGCGCGGCGAGGGCGGCGTAGAGCAGGGTGCGCCGGGCCTGGGCGGGGACGGCGCCGAGGAGCCGGCGGGCCACCTCGCGGGCCTGGCCGGAGACGGGCAGCGGATCGGCGTGGTGCGCGCCGCCGTCGCGCGACCCGGCGGCTTCCGCGAGGGAGCGTCCCAGCGCCAGGGCGAGGCGCGGGTTGCCTCCGCTGGCCTGGTGGATCCGGCCGGCGAGGCGGGCCGGGAGGCCCCGGCGCACCAGCAGCTCGGCGATCTCGTCGGTGCCGAGCGGCGGCACCCGTATCTGGGGGGTGTCCGGTCCGCAGAGGGGCTCGGAGAGCGGGGTTCCGCCCTGGACGCATTCGGCGGCGAGGACCCGTACCTGCGGCGGGGTCAGGCGCAGCGCGAAGCGGAGCAGTTCGGTGCTCTCCGCGTCGAGCCACTGGGCGTTGTCGAGCGCGAGCAGGACGGGGCCGCGGACCGCGAGGCTGCGCAGGACCTCGACGACGGCGAGGCGCAGGGCGACGTGGTCGCGGCCCACGCGGGGTGCGTCGGTTTCCCGCCGCAGGAGCGCGATGGCGGTGCGCTGCGGTCCGGAGAGGCATTCCAGCGCGGCGGCCGGGACGGAGGCGAGGAGGGCGGCGGCGGAGGCCTCGGGTATCCACCGGTCGGCGGCTCCGGGGGCGAGGCGGAGCACGGTCTCGTGGCGCAGCGCGGCGGCCTCGGTGAGGGCGCGCAGCACCTCGGTCTTGCCGGAGCCGGCGGGCCCGGTGAGCAGGGCGCGTCCGTGCGTGGTCAGCGCGCGGTCGACCGCCTTGATCAGTTCACCGTGTCCGACGGTCGTGTCAGCGTGCCCCGTCGCTGCCGCCACGCACAGCCACCAGCCTCTCGGTCCCCGTTCCTGTGCCCTTCCTGTGAGACGCGACAATACGAGGTCGGATGGCCGGCGGGCCCGGATTGTGACGCAGAATTCAGTCACGTGACAGGAAAACCCGCCCGGCCTGCCGATACGCGGTGTATCTGCAGGTCGGGCGGGTTGTTGGTCCGTACTATCGGCCCGTCAGGCCGAGTTGGGCCGCCGTGGGATCCGGCCCGGAGGGCCGGACCCGGGAGGCCGGACTCAGAAGGTCAGGCTCCAGGAGTCGATCTTGCCGGTGTCGCCGCCGGCGTTGTCGTTGACGCGCAGCTTCCAGGTGCCGTTCGCGACCTCGGAGGAGGCGTTGACGGTGTAGACCTGGTTGATGTTGTCGGCGCTGCCGCCGGTCCGGTTGTGGACCGTGTAGACGGTGCCGTCGGGGGCGACCAGGTCGACCTTCAGGTCACCGATGTAGGTGTGGACGATGTTCACGCCGACCTTGAGGGTGGCCGGGGCGTTGCCGGTGACACCGGTGACGGTGACCGGGCTCTCCACGGTGGTGTTGTCACCGATCGCGAAGTCCGTGGTGTTCTCGAAGCCCGGGGTGGGCGGGGTCGAGGTCACGGCCGCCACGGTCGCGCCGGCGTCGGCGAGGCCGGTGCCGCAGCCGCCGGTGCAGGTGCCGGCCAGCGGGCGGGCGTTCGTCTTGATCGCGGACTCGATCTGGGCCGGGGTCAGCGCGGAGTTCGCCGACTTCAGCAGGGCTGCGAGGCCCGCGACGTGCGGGGCGGCCATGCTGGTGCCCTGGTAGGGCTCGTAGTTCTCGGCGCCGGGGGTGGTGGCGCCGGTGTTCAGGGTGGACCAGATGCCGTTCTCGGGCGTGGTGATGGTGCCCGGCGTGTCGGTGGCGCGGCGGGTCTCACCGCCCGGGGCGGCGACGTCGATGATCGCGCCGTAGTTGGAGTAGAAGGAGCGGTCGCCGGTGCGGTTGCTGGCGGCGACGTTGATCACGTTGTTGCAGCTGGCGGGCGAGAAGCCGGCCGCGTCGGAGTTGCTGTTGCCGGCGGCGACGACGACGGTCGTGCCACGGGCGACGGCGGCGTTGATGGCGTTCTGGTAGGTGGCGGTGCAGGCACCCGAGCCGCCGAGGCTCATGTTGATGACCTTGGCCGGGGTGGCGTTGGCCGGGACGCCCGAGACGGTGCCGCCGGAGGCCCAGGTGATGGCGTCGACGATGTCCGAGGTGGCACCGCCGCACTTGCCGAGCACGCGGACGGGCTGGATCTTCGCGCCGTACGCGATGCCGGCGACGCCCTTGGAGTTGCTCGTGGCGGCGGCGATGGTGCCGGCGACGTGGGTGCCGTGCCAGGAGGAGTCACTGGCCTTGGAGCCGGTACCGCACTCGCCGGCCGCGCTCCAGTCGCCCTGGTCGGCGGGGTTGTTGTCACGGCCGTTGCCGTCACGGGCGGCGGTGGAGCTGGCGATGAAGTCGTAGCCCGCGACCACGTTGGCGGCGAGGTCGGAGTGGGCGACGTAGCCGGTGTCGATCACGGCCACGGTGACGCCCGAGCCGGTGGTCTTGTCCCAGGCGGCCGGAACGTTCATGCCGGCGGTGGGCTCGAAGAGGTCCCACTGCTTGGCGTACTCGGTGTCGTTGGGGGTGACGGCTAGGGCGTACGCGCGGGAGTCGGCCTCGACGTAGGCGACGTCGGGGTCGGCACGGAACTGGGCCATGACGGCGGCCGCGTCGGCCGGGGCACCGAGGTTGACGAGGGCGGCTCCGGTTCCGAGGCGGCGCTCGAAGGTGGCCTTCTTCGAGGCCTTCTTGCCCTTGGACGCCACGTCGGCGGCGGCGGCGGAGTTGGAGCCCGCCTCGGCGGCCGAGGACTTGTACCCGACGATGAGGTTCTCGGCGGGGGCGGCGGCAGCGGGGGCGCCGGCAGCCGGAAGGGTCTGCGAGCCGGGGGCGGGATCCGCGGCGGACAGCGCCAGGGAGGTGGTGGCGGTGCCGGCGAGCAGGGTGACGGACATCGCCACCACGGATATGAGCCTGCGTCGACTGGATGCGTGCACGGTGTTCCCTTTCGCGGGCCGCCACGGAACGCGCCGGGGCGACCGGTTGGTGCAGTGTGGGAGGTTGACCGGCGGCCGCGGGACCGGAACGGGCTGGTCAAGCCCGCCCGGCCACCGCTGCTGCACACCACGTCGCCCGCCGCAGCGTCGGGGCTGGGCAACGGTGGCACCGGCGACTGACCGAGCTTCCAGCTTCACGCCATGTGGGGTGGGCGCGGGGGCTGTTCGGACGGGGAGGATCGCCGGTGGGCAGACAGTAGGCAAAGCGGGGATGAACGCGATACGGGGAAAACCCTTGTCCGGACCCTGGCGAGGGCGCCGTAGGGTGGCCGGACCCCGACGGGCCGCCGGCAAACGGCCGCCCGGGACGGGGAGATGAGGAGGTCAGGACGTGGGAGAGCTCCACCCGCCGATCGAGCCCTACGACAAGGGGATGCTCGACGTCGGCGACGGAAACGTCATCTACTGGGAGGTCTGCGGCAATCCGGACGGAAAGCCCGCACTCGTGGTCCACGGCGGTCCGGGGTCAGGGTGTACCGAGCGCGCCCGCCGGCTCTTCGATCCGGCACGCTACCGGGTCGTCCTGTTCGACCAGCGCGGCTGCGGCCGCAGCACCCCGCACGCGAGCGATCCGGCGACCGACATGCGGCACAACACCACCGGCCACCTGGTCGCCGACATGGAACGGCTGCGCGAGCACCTCGGCATCGGCCGCTGGCTGCTGTACGGCGGCTCGTGGGGCTCCACCCTGATCCTGGCCTACGCCGAGCGGCATCCGGAGCGGGTCTGCGAGATCGTCATCGCGGCCGTCACCACCACCCGGCGCTCGGAGATCGACTGGCTGTACCGCGGCGTCGGCCGGTACTTCCCCGAGCAGTGGGACCGCTTCCTCGCCGGCTCCGGTGTCACGGCGCGCGACGGCGACCTCGTCGGGGCCTACGCGCGCCTCGCGGGCGATCCCGACGCGGAGGTACGGGCGAAGGCCACGGCGGACTGGTGCGCCTGGGAGGACGCGGTGCTGTCCGGAGAGACGAAGGGCGCCGCATCCCTGCCCTACACCGGGCGGCCTCCGGCGGCGCGGCTCGCCTTCGTGCGCATCTGCTCGCACTACTTCGCGCACGGCGCGTGGCTGGAGGAGGGCGAGCTGCTGCGCGGGGCCCACCTGCTGGCCGGGATCCCGGGCGTCCTGATCCACGGCCGGCTCGACATGGGCAGCCCCCTCGACACGGCCTGGGAACTGTCCCGCGCCTGGCCCGGCGTGGAGTTGACCGTGGTGGAGGAAGCGGGACACCTGGGCGGCCCGGCCACCCTCGACCACACGCTCGCCGCCCTCGACCGGTTCGCGGCCGACGGCTGAGAGGCACCGGGCGGGGCCGCCCGGACCTGCGCTGCCCGGACCTGCGCTGCCCTGCCCGGACCCGTCCTGCGCGGACCCGTCCTGCCCGGACCCGTCCTGCCCGGACCCGTCCTGCCCGAGCCTGCTCTGCTCAGGCGCCGGGCAGGTCCGCCGGCGGGTTGAGCCGCCGGAAGTACGTCCAGCTGGTCTCGTTCGGCTCCGTCCACTTCTCGGGGGCGTGGGCGAACTGCGGGTTGCGGGCCGCGATGTACGCGCGGGTCCGCTCCGGCACCTCCGCGTAGGAGCCGAGCTTGCGGCCCCGGCAGTGGAAGGCGAGCCCGCCGGGGCGCGGACCCTGTTCCATCCACGGGAGCCAGGGCGACATCCGGGTCCAGGAGACGGTGGACGGGACACTGGGCGCGTCGGTGGCGAGGACCGAGGCGGGGGCGAAGAACTGGAAGAGCTCCAGGGCCCGGTAGGTGTCGTCGGCCGAGTTCGCCGGGTACTGCGCGACCGGCAGCGGGGAGGGGTAGGCGAGCGGGATCTCCAGGCTGAAGCAGACCTGGTCGCCCAACTCGGTCATCGGGACCGGGAAGGGACGCCACTTCTGGTTCGCGGGGTCGTTCCAGACGTGGACCACGGGCTTGTGCTCCCAGGTCTCCAGGATCTCGCGGGTCAGCGGGTCCAGGTAGAACGCGGCCTCGCGGGTGAGGAGCGAATAGGTCCCCGGCGCCTCGCCCTCCACCAGCCGGGCCACGTTGAGGCCTTCGAATCCGAAGAGGCGCCGGTAGGGCTCACCGGGGGCCCAGGAGTGGACGTCACCCGTCCACCAGAGGGTGACCTCGGCTCCGTCGAGGGAGGCGCGGGTACGGGCGAGGGCCAGCAGGAGGTCTTCGGGTGTCATACCGGGCCACTCTGCGCGCTCGGCCCGTGACGGGCAAGGACCGGACCGGCCATGCGGGGGCCGGGCCGCGCCCGATATTCCGGTCCCCGCCCGGACCGCTCGATCTAATCTTCGGATCATGCAATCGACAGTTCGACTCCTGATCCTCATCACCACCCTTCCGGGCCGCGGCCGGGAGCAGATCGACGCCTACGAACGCCTCGCGCCGGTCGTGCGGGCCGAGGAGGGCTGCGTCCGCTACGACATGCACGGGGTGAGCGGTGATCCCGACCGGTTCGTCCTCGTCGAGGAGTGGGCCTCCCGGGCGGCCCTCGCCGCGCACGACGCCACCCCGCACATGATCGAGGCGGACGCGGCGAGCCCCGCGTTCCGTGCGGGCCCCGCGGAAGTGATCGAGCTCGACGCGGCGCCGCTGGCCTGAGCGGGTGGTGGAGCCGGCCGCCTGCGCACGCGTGTTCAGCCGCCGGACCAGCGCTTCGCAGGCCCGGCGCCCTGGGGCCGTGGGGCCCGCGGGTGCACCAGGTCCAACGGAATCCGGCGCCCCGGCCGGGCGGTGACCGACCTGCGGACGCCCCGTTGACGCGGGCGGGGGTGGGCGGCAACCGTGACCCGCATGGGGAACGAACGCCGACTGCTCACGCTGCTGATCTGCCTGGTCCTGGGCTCCGGGCTGACCGCCGCCGTACTCGGCGCCGCGCGCGCGGGCGGACCGCGTCAGCCGGCGGCCGGGGCCGGCCCCGTCCCCGCCGACTTCGTGGACTTCGGGGACCTCGGGAAGGTCCCGCCCGGGCCCGCCGAGTCCCCCGCGGCCGGTCCGCAGGCCTCCACGGGCCGGGTGTCGGTGGATTGCGGGCGCAACGAGGAGGGCCACTACAACGAGGACAACCTCGTCGTCTCCCCGGGGCTGCGCTCCGGCGCCCACCACACGCACGGCTACGTGGGGAACCTGTCCACGGACGCCTTCTCCACCGATGCCTCCCTGGCCGCCGCCGCCACCAGCTGCGCCCGCGGGGACCGTTCCACGTACTACTGGCCGGTGCTGCGCCGCACGGACCGGCCGGGCGGGCGGCCGCACGAGGGATCCGCGGGCCACGGCAACGCGGGCGCGATCCTGCCGGAGGCGGCGGTGTCGGTGGAGTTCCTCGGCAGTCCGGTGAGCAAAGTGGTGGCGATGCCCCGGTTCCTGAGGGCGATGACCGGTGACGCGGTGGCCTTCACCGCGGACTCCGACGAGGACGTGCGGGCCCGCTGGGGCTGTTCGGGCTCCCCCGACCGGTCCACCACCCGCTATCCGCGCTGTCCCGAGGGGGAGCGCCTCACCCGTACCCTCACCTTCCCGAGCTGCTGGAACGGCCTGGACACCATGAGCCCCGGGCACCGCTCGCACCTGCG
This sequence comes from Streptomyces sp. NPDC006450, assembly GCF_040612195.1. Classification (NCBI taxonomy): domain Bacteria; kingdom Bacillati; phylum Actinomycetota; class Actinomycetes; order Kitasatosporales; family Streptomycetaceae; genus Streptomyces; species Streptomyces sp. NPDC006450. The sequence continues at coordinate 6,834 of NZ_JBEXPT010000090.1, forward strand.
CTTCCCGGCGGCGAACGGGGTCTGCCCCCAGGACACCTTCCCCGTACCGCGCCTGCGGATCTCCCTCGCCTACGACGTGCCCGCAGGGGCGCCGATCGCGCTCGACTCCTTCCCGGAGCAGCGGCACAGCCCCAAGACCGACCACGGGATGTTCGTGAACGTGATGACCGGCCCTCGCATGGACCAGGTCGTGGACTGCCTCAACCAGGGGCGCACCTGCCGGAACTGAGCGGCACCGCGAACCACCGGCACCCGGGTGACGCAGGTCACGTGAACCCGGAGCCCGTGCGCGGCGTGTTCCGACCGCACCGAAAGAGCGAGGAAGACGGAGAGGGTGAGATGGCCGGACCACTGTGGCCCCGCACTCGGCGGGGCTCGACCGACGAGGCACTGATCAAGTCCGTGTACGAGGAGCACGGTCACGCCCTGCTCGCGTACGCGACCCGGCTGACCGGGGACCGGGCCGCGGCCGAGGACATCGTCCAGGAGACCTTGATCAGGGCCTGGCGCCACTCCGAGGTCCTGGTGAACGGGAAGGGATCCGTACGCGGCTGGCTGCTCACGGTGGCCCGCAACATCGTCACCGACCGGTACCGGGCGAAGGCGGCCCGGCCTCCGGAGGTGTCCGGATCGCCGGCGCATCCGCCGGTGGAGGCGGACCACGCCGACGCGGTGGTGGACACGATGACCGTACTGGGGGCCCTGGACCAGCTGTCACCGGAACACCGGGACGTGCTGACGGAGTTGTACTACCGCCAGCAGAGTGTCGCCGAGGCGGCGGACGCCCTGGGCATTCCGGCCGGCACGGTGAAATCGCGCTCGCACTACGCGCTCAAGGCGCTCAGAGAAGTCTTCAGGGAAAGCACGCGCACCGGTGGCCCGTCTCCGCGGCCCGGCGGACTGCAGGAGGTGGTGGCATGAACGGGCAGCGACACGAGGAGGAACTGCTCGGCCCGTACGTTCTCGGCGTCCTGGACGACGCGGAAGTCCGCCGGGTCGAGGAACACGTGGACGGCTGCGTGCAGTGCCGTCAGGAGGTGACGGCATTGCGTGAGATGGAGACGGCCCTGGGCGAAGTGCCACCCGAGGCGTTCCTCGAGGGTCCGCCGCAGGGCGGGGACCTGCTGCTCCAGCGCACCCTGCGCCAGATGCGCCAGGAGGTCGACGGGGCACGGCGGCGCCGGACCGCGTTCACCGGACTGGCCGTGGCGGCCTCGCTGACCGCCGTCTTCTGGGCCGGTACGCAGTTGGGCGGCGGGAGCACCGGTGTCGAGGCCCGGCCGCGGCCGACGGTCTCGGCCGAGCCCTCGCCGCCTGCGGCGGGGACCAAGGTGGCCTCCGCGACGGATGCGGACACGGGCGCGCGGATGACCGTACAGGTGACGCCGGCGACCAAGTGGGTGCGGGTGCACGCCGCGGTGACGGGGATCCCGGCGGGCGAGCGCTGCCGGATCGTCGTCGTCTCCCGGGACGGTACGCGCACCACGGCGGGCGGCTGGGTGGTGGGCACTGCGGAGCACGGCGAGGGCAAGGGCGCGGCGCTGGACGGCTCGGCGGCGGTGGACCCGGCGGACGTCCGGGCGATCCTGGTGGAGAACGAGTCGGGCACGGCGTTCGTCTCGGTACCGGTGCCCACGTAGTTGAACCGGCCCCGCGTTGAACCGGCCCCGCGTTGAACCGGCGCCGCGTTGAACCGGCGCCGCGTTGAACCGGCGTCGCGCCGCGCGACGCGGCGGAGGTCGCGAAACGTGACGGAGCCCGGGAGCATGTCCAGCTCCCGGGCTCCAGCTTGCCACCCATTTGCGCACACCGGCGGCGTTTAAGAGCCGCGGGTCATATTGAGATCGACGTGTTCTGCCTTTGAACTACAGCGCCACGGAGAGGCGCCGAGGGGACTTGAACCCCCATCCGTCGATGTTCGCCCGCGCTCGGTCGATCCGGTGTTCGGCGGCGAATACTGAGACTGGAGCGAGAATCTGAGATTTACGGGGCCGCCTCTGCCGGACTTGGGCCACCCCCGCACGTGGTGCGGGGAGAGGGATTCGAACCCCCAACTGACACCCCATGATCAGCTTCAACATCAGTTTCAGCTTGCGCTCATCGCGCACCCCCCGCTCGCGACGGGGGGCGAATGTGGGGCTACCTGAAGAGGTAGCCGAATACCGCGTCGCCGACCCGCTGGTCGGTGACCTCGGTGTTGTTCGCCTCCTCACGGGCGAACTTGACGGACTGCTGGAGCTTCTCGACCCGGTCGAGGAGCTCGTTGACCCGCCGGGCGGGCAGTGCGCCGGAGAACTTCACGGTGGTCCAGTAGCCGACCGCCACGTCCTCGTAGTACACCTCGACCTGCGCCGGGTGCTTCTCCGTGGCCTCGGCCTTCACGTGGTTGCGCGGGACCTTCTTCGTACGGATGGTCCGCACCGGGTCCGTCTTCCACGCGTCCGTCGAGGGGTCCAGGTTCCAGGACTCGGAGGCGTCGAGCACCGGCAGCTTGCGCACGAAGGTGTGCAGGTCTGTGAGCTGCTTCTCCAGGAACAGCAGGTACGGGACGGGCACTTGGGGCAGCAGGACCGTGCCGTCGACCACCACGTCCGCGACCGCGGACCGGTTCGCCCAGTCCTTCGTCGCGGTCACGTCGAAGAGCCGGGTGAGGGTCGAGGCTGTCGCCCGCAGGGCGTCCTCCGCCTTGATCTGGACCCGGGTGGACTCGGGCGGGAGCTGCTCGCCCTCCTCGTCCTTGGGCTGGTAGGTCCGGGAGATGCCGGCCAGCAGGGCGGGCTTCTGCACGTCCTGGTGAGCCTGGGTGAGCTCCTGGAGGGCCTTGGACTTGACGCCCTTTTCGACTGCGATGATCTGATTCAGCTTCGGCACACGGTGAACTTAACAACCGCGCCCCGTCAGCACATCCGATTAATCGGCTGCCCCGCCTCCTCCGGATGGAGGAGGCGGGGCAGCCGCGGATCAGGCCAGGCGAACCGGGAGGTCGAACAGGTCGTTCTGGGTGAGGATCGGCTTGTTGCGGAGCTCGCCGGGGGCCACCGCCAGGGTGAGGTTCGGGAAGCGGGCGTAGAGGGCCGGGAGGGCCACCAGGGCCTCCAGGCGGGAGAGGGCGGCGCCGGGGCAGACGTGGGGGCCGTGGCCGAAGGAGATGTGCCGGTTCGGGGTGCGGGTGGCATCGAACTCGCCCGCCGTCTCGCCGAACTGGGCCTCGTCGCGGCCGAGCGCGCCGAAGGACACGATCAGGCCCTCGCCCTTGGGCAGGATCCGGTCGCCGACCTCCACGTCCTCGGTGGCGAAGCGGATCAGGACGTGCGAGGTGGGGCTGGACCAGCGCAGGGTCTCCTCGATGACGCTCTCCCAGGAGACCTCGCCCTTCAGGACGAGGGCGCGCTGCTCCGGGTGGGTCTCCAGGGCGACGACCGCGTTCACGATCAGGCTGATGGTGGTCTCGTGGCCGGCGGCGACGATCAGCTGGAGGGTGTTGGTGATCTCCTCGGTGGTGAGGTGGTCGCCGTCCTCCGAGGCCTCGATGAGGGCACTGGTGAGGTCGTCGCCCGGGTTCTCGCGCTTGGACTCGACGATGCGGGAGAACAGCGCGCCGAGGTCCGCCATCATCTGCGGCACCTCCTCGGGCAGCGTCTGCGTGGAGAAGAACTTCTCGAACAGGGCCTTCAGCCGCGGGTGTTCCTCGGCGTCGACGCCCATCAGGTCGCTGATGACGTTCATCGGCAGCGGGTAGGCGAACTGCGCCTTGAGGTCCACGCTCTCGCCGGCCGGCAGCCCGGCCAGCTTGTCCAGCATGCCGGTGGTCAGCGCCTCGATGCCGGCGCGCAGCTTCTCGACCCGGCGTACGGTCAGTGCCTGCGCGACCAGGGTGCGCAGCCGGCGGTGGTCCTCGCCGTCCACGGTGAGCATCGAGCGGCCGGGGTTGGCGAGGCCGATCAGGGGCCAGTCCATCGGGATCTCGCCGCGCTGCCAGGCGCCCCACACGTCGATGTCCTTGACGATCCGGGGGTCGGTGAGGAGCTTGCGGGCCTCGGCGTGGTGCGTGACGGCGTACACGGCCACGTCCCCGGGCAGGACCACCCGGGCCAGCGGCCCGGCGGCGCGCAGCGCGGCGCTCTCGGCGTCGAGGTCGGCGACGAAGGGGTCCAGGACGATGGCTGCGGGGCCGGAGTGGTCGATCGGGCACGTCATCGGGTGGCTCCAAGGGCGGGGGTCGGGGTGTAGGTCACGGGAAGGGCGGTGAGGCCGCGCAGCCAGGGCGAGGGGCGGCGGGTCAGGTCCGCGGCGGGCACGGCGAGGTCGACGTCGGGCAGCCGGTCGAGGAGCACCTCGATGCCGGTGCGCGCGATGACCTCGGCGACCTCCTGGGCGGGGAAGGGGCAGCGGTGTTCGCCGTGCCCGAAGGAGAAGAAGGCGTTGTTCCCGCCGGTCAGTGCTCCGGCGTCGGTGCGCACGTGCGGGTCGGCGTTGGCGGCGCCGATGCCGAGCAGGACGAGGTCGCCGCCGGCGATGCGCTGGCCGCCCAGGTGGGTGTCGCGGGAGGTCCAGCGGCCGGCCACGTTCTGGGTGGGGGTGTCCTCCCACAGCACCTCGTTCATGGCCTCGCCGACGCTGTGCCGGCCTCCCGCGAGGGAGGCGGCGAAGCGGTCGTCGGTGAGCATGAGGCGCAGGGAGTTGCCGATCCAGTCGGCGGTGGGCTGGTGGCCCGCGGCCATCATGACCATGAGGTCCTGGGCGACCTCCTCCACGGTGAAGCCGGACCGGTTGGCGAGCATCCGGGAGACCACGTCGGATCCGGGCTCGGCGAGTTTGGCGGAGAGCAGCGCGAACATCGACTCGGCGAGGTGGCCCTGGCCCTCCAGGGCGCCCTCCCGCCCGTTGATCATGTCGTTCATGGCCCGCACGAGTCCGGGGCCCTGCGCGTCGGAGAACCCGTAGAGGCGGGCGAGGACGCGCAGCGGGAGCAGCATGGCGTACTCGCCGACGATGTCGCAGGAGCCCTTGCCGCACAGTGCGTCGATCAGTTCGTCGGCGAACCGCTCGGCGTGCCCCTTGAGTTCGAAGGGGTCGACCGCTTCGAGGGCCTCGGAGATGACGGCGGCCCGCTCGCGGTGGCGTTCGCCGACGGTGTAGAGGATCGAGGGCTGGCGGCGGCCGATCATCGGGAGCAGGGGCCAGTCGGCGGGGATGCGGTCCCACTGGTTCCACAGTTCGGAGTCCCGGGAGAAGAGCACGGGGTCGCTGGTGACCTGGTGCAGTTCGCGGTAGCCGAGGACCAGCCAGGCCGGTACGTCTCCGTCGAGGACGACCGGGGCGACGGCGCCGTGGTCGCGGCGCATCTCGCGGTACAGCTCGACGGGGTCGGTCTGGAACCGGGGCCCGCCGAGGTAGACGGGCTGGTACTCGGAGGCGGCGGGGCAGGTCACGGGGTGGGCTCCGGGGTCTGGGACAGGGGGCTCGGCTGGCTGCTCGGCCGGGTGCTCGACAGCGCGGCAGTCTGGAGGTGCTGGACGAGGGAGATCAGGACCTGCTTGCTGGACTCCCGGGAGCGGGCGTCGCAGAACACCAGCGGGATGCCGTCCGGCAGGTCCAGGGCGGCGCGGATCTGTTCCGGGGTGTGCTCGGGGCCGCCGAAGTCGTTGCAGGCCACGACGAAGGGCGTGCCGTGGTGTTCGAGCCGGTCGATGGCGTACCAGGAGTCCGCCAGGCGCCGGGTGTCGACGAGGACGACGGCGCCGAGGGTGCCGGAGAAGAGCCGGTCCCACAGGAACCAGAACCGCTCCTGGCCGGGGGCGCCGAACAGGTAGAGCACGTTGCGGGCGTCGAGGGTGATGCGCCCGAAGTCGAAGGCCACGGTGGTGGCGCTCTTTCCGGCGATCCCGTGGGTGTCGTCCACGGCCTCGCCGGCCTTGGTCATGGTCTCTTCGGTGTTCAGCGGGCGGATTTCGCTGACCGAGCGGACCATGGTGGTCTTGCCGACGCCGAAACCGCCCACGATGACGATCTTCAGTCCGTTGTCGGCGGTGCTGCGCAGTGCCTGGCGGGGCCGGAGCGGTTCGGCCCGGGCGGGCGCTGCGCTCGCCGACGACGCGGCTTCGGGGATCGTCGCGTCAGAGATTGCGGAGTCCAACGAGCACCTGCTCCAGGATGTCGGGGTCGGTAAAGCTGTACGCCGAGTTCGCCGTACGCGGGTGCCGGGCGCGGATCCGCCCGGTGGCGAGCAGGTCGGCCAGCAGGATCCGTACGATCGACACCGGCAGTCCGAGCTCGGCCGCGATCTCCACGACGGCCGTCGGGAACTGGCACATCCGCAGGATCGCCGCGTGTTCGGACTGCATGCCCGGCACCGGATCGCTTTCGGCGACGACCAGGGTGACCAGGTCGAAGACGTCGGATCCGGAGCGGCTGCGGCCACCGGTGAGGGTGTAGAGCCGGTCCGGCGAATCGTCCCGGCCCGGCCGGGGCCGGCTCATCCCCGGGGCCTGGCGATGAGGTGTTCGCCGAGCTGCTCGACCAGTTCGGACATGTTGTGGCCGACGAGTCCGGCGTCGGCGTCCTCGCCCGCGACGAGCGCGAGGTGCGCCCCCTCGCCGGCTTCGACGATGAACAGGATCCCGCCGTAGAACTCGGCCATGGCCGAGCGGACTCCGCCGGTTCCGTCGCCGAATTCGATGGACGCCCCGTGGGACAGGCTCTGGATGCCGGCGGCGATCGCGGCGAGCTGGTCGGCCTGGTCGACGGAGAGCTCGGGCGTGCGGCACAGCTTGAGGCCGTCGCGGGAGAGCACGAGGGCGTGGCGGGCGCCCGGTGTGCGCTCCAGGAGGCCTTCGAGGAGCCAGTTGAGCGTCTCGTCGGTGGTGAAGCCGGTCATGATCGCGTGTTGCCTTCCGGGTCTGGGGTGTGCGCGGGCTGCTGCTCGTCTCCGGGGGCTCCGGCTTCGTCCGGGGCTGTTCCCGCCGGCGCCGCCGTGCCGCGGACGGCCTGGCGGAAGCTGCCGAACCGCGCGGCCGACCGGGAGGCCCCGCCGGGCGCGGAGGGCGTGGCGGAGGCCGGGGCAGGGGCCGTACGGTTCTCGGTGCCCGCGCCGTCCGTGCCTTCGGGGTGGGCCGCTGCCAGGGTCCGGCCGCGGCGGCGCTGGGGCAGGCCGCTGTCGCCGAAGTGCGGGTGCTCGCCGGTGGACTCGGACGCGGCGTCGACGTCCGTGCCGGTACGTGTGCCGACGCCGGTGCCGGCTTCGCCGGGGACCGCGGTCCCGCCGACCGGCGCCGTACGGTCCTGCGCGCGGACGGTGTCGTCCTGACCGGCGGCGGTGTCGTGCACGGCCTCGGGCTCGGGCTCGGCCGCGGCGGGAGCTCCGGGCGCTGCGGGAGCCTCCTGCGCGACCCGTGCGGACGGCTGCGCCGGGATGGCGAGCGGCGCGGCGGGGGCTTCGGCGGGCGTGCGGCTGATGAGCTCCTGCGGGAGCATCATCAGTGCGCCCGTACCGCCGCGGGCGGAGGGCCGGAAGGAGACGGTCAGTCCGTGCTTGCGGGCGAGCCGGCCGACCACGGCGAGGCCGAGCCGGGTACCGGACAGTCCGGCCAGGTCGAGGGAGGCGGCGGTCACTGCCTGCTCGGCGCGGCGCAGTTGGACCTCGCTCATGACGAGGCCGCTGTCCTCGACGGTGATGACGATCCCGGACGGCACCTCCTCCACGTAGACGTGGACCTCGGCGGTCGGCGGGGAGAAGTTGGCCGCGTTGTCGAGGAGTTCGGCGAGGGCGTGCATGACGCCCTCGGCCGCGTGACCGGCGACGGCGGCGTCGCTGGTGGAGTGGAGCCTGACCCGCTGGTAGCCGCCGATGCGGCCCATCGCGCCGCGCAGGACGGACTCCATGACGATCGGCTTGGCCCAGCGGCGGCCCGAGCGGGCCCCGGTCAGTACGGCGATGGAGTCGGCGAGACGGCCGGCCTGGGCGGTGCGGTGGTCGAGGTGGAGCAGGTCGCCGAGGACGTCCTCGTCGGCGTGCCGGTGCTCCATGTCGCGCAGGTCGGCGAGCATCCCCGTGGCCAGGGCCTGCATCCGGCCGGCGGCGTTGGCGGCCGCGGCCATGGCGGCGGCCCGGCCGGACTCGGCGCGGCGCAGTTCGCTGCCGAGCCGCTCGCGGGAGGCGTTCTGGGCGGCGGCCAGTCCGTCGAGTTCGGCGGCGTGCACGCCGGCCAGGTGTTCCAGCACGGCGGCGTGGTCACCCGTCAGCCGTTCCAGTACGGCGGTGTGTTCGGCGGTGAGCCGGGAGCGTTCGGCAGTGTGCGCGGCCGCGTCACGGGTCGCGTCGGCGATCAGTCGGGCGATGTGCCCGTCACGGGCGCCCAGTTCGGCGCTCAGTCCGGCGATGCGGGTGCGCTGCATCCGGGAGGTGCGCGCGCACCAGGTCACCGCGAACGCCGCGACCGAGAGCAGGAGGACGCCCGCGCCGGCGAACCAGCCGAGCGCGGTGGCGATGGACGACGGGGCCGCGGCCACCGCCGCCGTGGTGAGCGCGCCACCGGCGACTGCGGTGATCAGCAGGGCCAGCGCGGAGGGGCGAAGGGGGGAGGGCGACGCCGTCATCAATCAATGCCTCATACCGGGCGTAAATGGAAGAGAAGGTTCCTAGCAACGAGGCATCACTATAGGAGAGTTGTTGATCCATTTGGGCAGCTCCTGACAAGTTCTCACATCATGGATGACCATTAAGGATCTTTCTGCAGCGATTTATGCCCACAGAAGTTCGGCCCCGCGGCCCGAGAAAACCCGTTGGGTCCCGCCCGCTCCCCCAGCGCACTGACCCGATGCCGCGCACCGCCGTGCGGGCCGCCCGGACCGGGGCGTTGCCGGACGGCGCGATCGCCGCGGCCTACGAAGGCGCCTCCGCAGAAGTCCGCGCTCAGCTCTCCCGAACGGTCCGGGCGCGGACGCGGCGTTCGAGGCGAGCACGCAGCAGGGTGAGGGCGTCCTCCGGGTGCCCTTCGAACTTGGTCCTCCCGGTCACGCGCCCAACCCATCCGGACCGATCGTCACATTGCGGCCCATGACATCCTGTGACGTCACAACTCGCCGGACGGGATCGGCGGACGTCCGGGGAATATGGGGAAGGTCCATGAGGCTCTGCTTCCTGGTGGAGGAGCACTACCGCCACGACGGCATGCCGAACGAGGTGGTCGGGCAGCTGAAGGCCTGGGGCCACCGGGTGGAGGTGCTGCGGCCCGGGGGCTCGCTGCTGCGGATGAGCGAGGTGGTGGATGCCGGCGCCCATGACGCCTGGGTCCTCAAGACGGTGTCCGGCGGGCCGGGGCTGACCCTGCTCGAAGCCGCCGCCGCGGCCGGTGCGATCACCGTCAACGACGCCCGCGCGATCCGGGGCGTACGGGACAAGGCGCTGGCCGCCGCCCTGGGGAGCAGCCGGGGGCTGCCGCTGCCGCCGACCTACGCGGCGGCCCGTCCGGAACTGCTGGCCGGGATCCCTGCGTCGGAGTACCCGTTGGTCGTCAAACCCGCCGACGGCAGCTCCGGACGGGCCGTGCACCTGGTCCCCTCGCCCGAGCGGCTGGCCGCGATGCTCCCCGAACTGGCCGGCGAGGGCATGCTCGTCGCGCAGCCGTACGTGCCGAACTCGGGCACCGATCTCAAGGTGTACGCCGTCGGCGGGGAACTCTTCGCCACCGAGCGCCGCTCTCCCCTGCATCCGGACACCTCCGTCCCGGAGCGGCTCGTCCCGCTGTCCGCCGAGATCGCGGAGATCGGCGCGCGGGTCGGGGAGGTGTACGGACTCGACCTGTACGGGGTGGACGTGCTGCTGGGGCCGGACGGGCCCGTGGTCGTGGACGTGAACGACTTCCCGAGCTTCCGTCAGGTCCCCGACGCGGCGGCCCGGGTGGCCCGCGCGGTACTGGACCTCGCCCGGGGCGCCGGTTCGGGACGGGGAGCCGGAGTCGCGGCCGGGTCCGCTCTCCCCCGCCCGCCCGGGCCGGCGATGTCGATCCCCCTCCAGGCCACCGCGGCCACCGCGGCCGCCACGCCCGTGGCCGTCTCACCGGCCGCCCCCACGGGAGAGCCCGTATGAGGATCGGCCTGATCACGGACAACCCCGGGCATCCGCTCCTCTCGGCGGCGGCCGGGCTGCTGCGGGCCGCCGGACACGGGGTGGAGCTGCTGGATCCCGGCTCGCCGGACGCCGCCGCCGGGGCGCCCGCGGACGTGTACCTCCTCAAGGCACACACCCCGCGCGGCCTGGAACTGGCCCGGCTCCTGGAGCGGCTCGGGGCGCCGGTGGTGAACTCCGCCGCGGCGACCGCGCTCTGCCAGGACCGCACCCTGATGGCGGAGCTGGCGGTCCGGGCCGGTTTGCCGTTCGCGGCAACCCGTACCGTCGGCACGCTCGCGCAGTGGGCCGCCGGGACGGCCCTGGTCTCCCCCGTGGTCGTCAAGAGCCGCCACAGCCGCCGCGCGGACCTCGTGGTCCGGGTCGACGACACCGCGCACCTCGGGGAGCTGACCGGCGACTGGCCCGACGAGCCGGTGGTGGTGCAGGACTTCGCCCCGAACAGCGGTTGGGACCACAAGCTCTGGGCGATCGGCGACCGGGTCTTCGCGGCCCTGCGCCGTTCGGAACTCTCCCCGGAGGGCCGCGGCCCGACCCTGCCGCTGCCCCGGATCCCGGAGGGATGGGCCGATCTGACCCGCCGGGTCGGCGAGGTCTACTCCCTGGACGTCTACGGCGTGGACATCGTCGCCACGGCCGACGGATCCCCGCTGATCGTGGACGTCAACGCCTTCCCCGGCATCCGCGACCAGCCGGGCGCCCCCGAAGCCCTGGCAGACCTGACCCTGCGCCGCGTCCAGGACCCGTCCCGTAAATGATCTTTGGCGTGTGCGGGGGTGTGGCCGGCTGCCGTCGGAGCCTGCCGCCTGTCCGGCGAGGGTGAGGTCGGGCGGGCGGGCGGGCGGGCGACCAGTGCACGGGCTTCCGCCCGGCACGCCGAGAGCACGCACCAGACGCCGCGAGGCCGCCCTTCGGGCGACGACGGGAGTTTGACGACAGGCCCCAGCGGCAGGGTTACCGGCTGTGGTCGGCACGGAGATCATTTACGGGACGAGCCCTGGGACGGCTGCGCCCCGTGTACGGCGCCGGGGTGACGGCCGTTCGTCATGGGCGCGTCACGGAACCGCCACAGCGGTGTGCGGCGGGAACCTACGGGGGTCAGGGGGCCGTGTACCTGCACGCGAGTGCCGGTGCGGGACCGGTCGTGAACCTCGGGGAGCACCCAATGCAGTACACAGCAGGCATCGGCCGGACCGCGGCGGCGCTGGCGACGGCCCTGGCGGCCGCGACTCTGATGACGGGCTGCACGCCGACCGGCGACGGCGGCGAAGCCGCCGCCCCGTCGGCGCCGGCCTCGGCCGCGCGGCCGACCGGGTCGGCACCCACCGGCGGCGACAAGGGCGGAACGACCAGCGGCGGCGGGAGCGGAGGATCCACGGGCGGTTCGTCGCCCTCGGGCAGCGCGTCGCCCTCGGGCGGTACCTCCTCCGGCGGCACCGGCGGCGTCACGAAGAAGCCCTGCACGATCGACGACATCGAGGTCTCCGAGGCGCACCAGGCCGACGTCCGGCCGTCGGGCACGGGAACCGGGGCCGCCGTCGTCTCCGTCACCAACACCTCCGCGGCCCCGTGCAAGGTGTACGGGTACCCGACGGTCGCGGCGGCGGGCCACGGCTCGCCGGAGAAGAGCAAGCCGCTGCCCACCACCCACACCGGCCCCGACGCGGCCGACGTGACCCTGGCTCCGGGCACCCGCGCGTGGACCAAGCTCACCTTCGTCCAGGTCCAGGGCGAGGCGGACGGCTACTGCGTCTCCGGCGCCACCCCGGCGACCTACCCGACGGTGGTCATCGGCGTTCTCGGCGCCGGGAAGCACCAGATCGCCATGGACGACGGTGTGTTCGCCTTCTGCGACGACAAGGTGACCGTCACCGCCTGGTCCTCCGTCAAGCCGTCCTAGGGCGGACGCGCGCCACCGGGCCGCGGGGGGTCAGAGCGGCTTGAGGCGGGTGCGCAGGAGGCAGAATTCGTTGCCCTCCGGGTCGGCCAGCGTGTGCCAGCTCTCGGCGCCCGTCTGGCCGATGTCGGCCCGGCGGGCGCCGAGGGCCAGGAGGCGTTCCAGTTCGGCGTCCTGGTCGCGGTCGACGGGGCTGACGTCGATGTGCAGGCGGAGCTTCCCCCGCCGCGGGTCGCTGCTCGGGCTGAGGACGAGGGTGGGCTGCGGACCACCGAAGCCGGTGCCGGGCGGCCCGATCTCGATGCTTCCGTCGTCCTCCCGGGAGAGCTCCACGTAGCCGAGGGCCTCGCTCCAGAACACGGCGAGGCGCTCGGCGTCGGCACAGTCGATGACCAGCTCACTGATGCGGCTTACCATCCCGCCAGTGTACGGAGACCTCCCGCCGAGCCGGTCCGGCTACTTGATGACCTCGACCTTCTTCTCGCCCGCAGCCGCGTGGGCCGACGCGCTCGCGCCGAGGGCGGTGACGGTGAGGGCCAGCAGGACGGATGCGGCGGCGGCCGCGGCGCGCTTGCGGGTCGTCTTGCGGGTCGTCTTGCGGGTCATGATGTCCCCCTGATGGTGTGTGGTGGTCGTCCCGGCAGCTTCGCATCCGGGCCCGGGGCCGACAAGCGAACCCGGGTCGGACGAGGCAGGCGAGTGGAGGCGGTCGGCGTGCGCGCTGTGGTGTTCGAGCGGTTCGGGGAGCCCGGCGAGGTGCGGGACGTGGCCGATCCGGTGCCGGCCGCCGGTGGCGTGGTCGTACGGGTCGAGGCGACGGGTCTGTGCCGCAGTGACTGGCACGGGTGGATGGGGCACGACCCGGACATCACGCTCCCGCACGTGCCCGGCCACGAACTGGCCGGTGTCGTCGAGGCGGTGGGCGCCAGAGTCGCCAACTGGCGTACCGGGGACCGGGTGACGGTGCCGTTCGTCTGCGCGTGCGGAAGCTGCGCCGAGTGCGCCGCCGGGCAGCACCAGGTGTGCGCCCGGCAGACGCAGCCGGGATTCACGCACTGGGGGTCCTTCGCCGAGTACGTGGCGCTGGAGCACGCCGACGTGAATCTCGTGGCCCTGCCCGAGGAGCTCGCATACGACACGGCCGCCGGGCTGGGCTGCCGGTTCGCGACCGCGTTCCGGGCCGTCGTCGCGCAGGGGCGGGTGGCGCCGGGCGAGTGGGTCACCGTACACGGCTGCGGCGGGGTGGGGCTGTCGGCCGTGATGATCGCGGTGGCGGCGGGAGCCCGGGTGGTGGCCGTGGACACCGCGCCAGCGGCGCTGGAGCTGGCGCGGGACTTCGGCGCCGCGCACTGCGTGGATCCGGCGCGGGGTGACGCGGCCGAGGCCGTACGGGAGTTGACGCGCGGCGGTGCGCACCTGTCGCTCGACGCGCTGGGCTCGGCGGCCACGGCGGCGGCGTCGGTGGCCGGGCTGCGCCGCCGCGGGCGGCACGTGCAGGTCGGGCTGCTGCCCGCCGCGCGCGGGACCGTGGCGCTGCCGATGGAGCGGGTCATCGGGTGGGAGCTGGAGATCCTCGGCAGCCACGGGATGGCGGCGCACGCGTACCCGCCGATGATGGAACTGGTCCGTTCCGGGGCCCTACGCCCCGATCTGCTGGTCACCTCCACGATCCCGCTCGGCGGGGCGCCGGCCGCTCTGGCGGAGCTGGGTACGGCGCCGGGGCCCGGAATCACGATCATCCGGCCGGGGGCGGCCGCGCGGAACTGAGCGGGCTGCCGGATCCCGGGCCTACGGGGCTTGTGGTGCGGGGAGGGCATGGCTACATTCCCTGATTACACGTGTAAGCACGAGATGTGGCCACAGCCCCTGCGCACGTCACCCCTCCCCCCGTTCCCCTCGTCACCCCTCTTTTCCCACCCGCCGCGAGAGGCAGCACAGCCATGTCCACGATCCCCGTCGTCCCACCCCTCGAAGCCGCCGCACCCGCGTCCGCGACGGACGCGAGCAGCCGGCGCGCCGGAACCCTCACGCTCGGCATCGCGCTGCTCGGGTCCGCCGCCGCGCTCGCGCTCGTCGTGCGGGGGAACGTCACGCGGCCGCCCTTCCAGGGCCTCGACGACCACTGGCTGACCTGGATGGGCGGACCGCACGACGGATTCCCCTCCGTGGTCGCGACGCTGCTGAACTGGTTCGGGGGCCCGGTGGGCGCCGTCGTCCCGCTCGCACTGCTGTTCTTCCTTGCCGTCCGGCGGCGATGGGTGTCCGCGGGGTTCCTCTTCCTCGTCTACATGGCCGGAAACATGCTCGTCGTACAAAGCCTCAAGCATCTGGTGGACCGGCCGCGCCCGGAGAATCCGCTGGTCCGGGTCGACCACGGCTCCTTCCCCTCCGGGCACGCGGCCGGTGCGGCGCTCCTGGTCGTCATCGTCGGCGCGCTCCTCGTCCCGGCCGCCCGGCGCCGGGCCTGGTGGATCGGCGGCGGGGTGTTCATCCTGGCGATGATGTGGAGCCGCACCTGGCTGCACGCGCACTGGCTCAGCGACACCGCCGCCGGCGCCGCGGCCGGTGCGGGGGCCGGGCTGGTCGCCTGGTGGCTCTGCGCCCCGGCGCTGGCCCGGGAGGCCGTGCGCGGCCCGAAGCGCGCACGCACCCGGCGCCGGGCGGCGGAACCCCAAGCCCCCGCCCACTGACGGCAGGGGCTGCGCGGCTACGCGTGCGGGCTCCGCGGGACGGCGGCCGCCCTGCCTCGGCGCAGTCGCAGCGCGGTCAGGACGGCCGCCAGGGCGGCCACCGCGAGCGCGCCCCCGAGCGCGAGGATCCAGACCGGGACGCCGCCGGCCGTGAGCAGCTCGTCGGTGTACTCGACCCGGCGGTACGGGGCGTCCGCGGCGGCGGCCCGCAGTTCGTGGTCGCCGTCGATCCGGGACGGGACCGGGAAGCTCTGGTCGATCGCCGTCAGGAACACCGGCTCCGCGCCCGCGAATTCGGCGACCGGTCCCGTGGGCGTGATGCGGCCGGCGAAGGTCACCTCGGGCGCGTCGCCGCCGATCGCCGAGACGGGTTCCATGCGGTGCTCCGCGAGGACGTACAGGCCCAGGGACTGGGCGGTGGCGGCCAGCCGCGACAGCCGCATCGGGTAGACGAGCCGCTCGCTCTCGAAGCTGATCAGGAGCGGGGCCAGGGTGCCGCGCAGGGTGGTGCCGGGCTCCCGGGGGGCGAGCCGTACGGCGACGTACTCCCAGCGCTGGTCCACGTACGGCTTCAGCTCGGTGGAAAGGCGGTCGGGGAGCACGAAGCCGTTGGCCTGGAGCCAGTCGCCCAGCGCCTCGGGGTCGGTGGCGGTCAGGCGGGCCACATCGAAGTCGCCGAGCCGCTCCCGGCCGATGACGCCGACCTGCGGGTCACGGCTGCCGGGCGGGGCCGCTCCGGCGGCGTCGCCCCGGCCGGAGTCCAGGGGCCAGTCACCGCGACGGGGCCAGAAGTAGCCGCGGGTGCGGTACTCGGGTCCGGTCAGGTCCACGAGCTGTGAGAACAGCCCGCCGTCGCCGAGGCGCACCGTGGCCCGCCCCGGGACCGGCATGATCCAGGCGGCCCGCTTGGCGTCGCCACCGACCGTGAACCGCATGGCCACCTGTTCGGTCCGGCCGTCCCAGCGGACCACGGAGGCCTCCCGGGAGACTCCGATCCGGGAGCCGCCGTCGGGGACCATGGCCCCGCAGCCGCAGGCGTAGGCCGGGCTGACGAGGGACCCCAGCTGGGTCGCGAGCAGCGCGAACAGCAGCAGTCCGATCCTTCGCCTGATCCACAGGGCCGCCCTCGCCTGCACTGTCCTCGCCTTGGCCGCCCTCGGCGTCGCCGCCACCTCCGCCGCCCTCATCCTGACCGTCCGCACCCGTGCCGCCCCCACCCTCGCCGTCCGCACTCCTGCCGCCCGCCCCCTCGGCGTCCGCACCGTAACCCCCGCGCTCCTCGCCCAGCCGCCCGCGGCTGCGTTCTCCCGCCGGCCGCCGGTCCATCACGGGGCCCGTCCGCCCCGGTCTCAGACGGCCGGCGCCGCCATCCGGTTCCGGCCACCTGTGCGCCATCTGCCGGTCACGTGGCAGGTCCCCGGCGACCTTCAGGTAGAGAGGTGTCCTGGGTGCTGGGTCGCGCGGCGCCTCGGTCCCGGGCACAGCCTGTCACGGCCGGGGCGGGGCGAGACGAAGGGCCCGGGAGGTCGGGACCTTCCGCCCGGTATTGAGATGATGCCGGTCGTCTAAATTCGAATCGTGACCGGAAGGACCGGTGGCCGTGGCCCGGCCCGCGCGGCGGGAGCCGTGCACCGACGCGTAGAGGAATCACCCATGTTCGGCATGACCATCGACACCACCCCCGACACCGCCGCCGGCGGCCCGGCCCTGCGCCTCGACCCCGAGGGCGGCCCGTTCCGCGAGCTCGCCGCGGTCCGGATCCAGGTTCCGGCCGGCGGGACGATCCCGGCGCACGCGCACGGTTCGTCGGAGCTGCTCCTCACGGGCGTGGCCGGGACGGTGGAGGCCTCGTGCGGGTGCGGTGCCAAGACGGTGACCCAGGGCACTTTCGCCATGCTGCCGGCGGGCAAGGAGATCACCCTGGTCAACCACGGCACCGAGGCGGCGACGGTCCTCGCGGTGTTCTCCCAGAGCGAGTTCACGCAGGGGCTGCCGCGCGCCGCGGCGAAGAGCTGCGGCTGCCAGGGGCACGGCGGCTGACCCCTCGGGCGGGCCGCTCTGGACTGGCCACCGGCCTGATCCCATACTTCTCCCGTGAGAACGACGGAGAAGCAGCCCCGCACCAGCCCGCTGGTGCCCGACGCAGTGGCCCGGGAGATCGCCCGGCACGACTGGAACTCCATCGAATGCGGCTGCGGCCGCCCGGCCGGTCATCTCGATCATCTCGAGGACACCTTGTGGGACGCGGCCGAGGGGCACCCGGCCGCCCTCCGCGCCTTGGAGGGCCACGCCTTCCGGGACGGTGTGCTGCGGCCTCCCGCCCCGGCGGTGTGCGGGGTCCTCATGGCCGTCTGGTTCGCCGGCCCGCCCCGGCAGTCGACGCGCGAGGCCCTGCTGTGGGCGATGCTGCGCCTCCTCGGCACCGAGGACGACGGCTCCTCGCACGAGGCCGGTCTGTACGGCCAGTGCGCCGCGCACATCCGCTCCGGCCTGCCCGGGCTGCGCGAGACGGCGGCCCGGCGCCCGGGCTCCGAATCCGCCGCCTACGCGGACGGGATCCTGAGCCTGCTCGACCTCATGGAGTAGGGCAGCCCGGCCTTCGGACCGGAGTCGGCCCGGTCCCGGTCCCGTCACACCCCCAGCGGAGCGACCAGGCAGGCCCGCAGGGTGTCCGGGGTGACCTCGGTGAGGGAGGGCGCGAAGGTCCGTACCGGCGACGCGGGGACCTCCAGCAGCGAGGGGACCACCAGGACTCCGCAGCCGGCCGCCTCCGCCGAGGCGGCGCCGTCCGGGGAGTCCTCGACCGCCACGCAGCTCCAGGACTCCACGCCGAGGCGCGCCGCGGCAGCCCGGTAGGGGTCCGGGTGCGGCTTCGTCAGGGGCGTGTCGTCGGCGGACAGGGTGAAGGCGAAGGGGACATGGGCCAGCGAGCCGCCCACCACCGAGTCCACGACCACCCGCGGCGAGGCGCTGACCAGTGCGAACGGCAAGCCTTCCGCCTCCAGGGCGGTCAGCAGCCGCTGCGCGCCGGGCCGCATCGGTGCGCCCTCCTCGACCCGGCCGAAGAAGCTGTCGGTCAGGTCCCGCGCCACCTCCTCGACGTCTCCCGCGCGGGAGACCCGTACGAGGTGCGCGGCGGTGTCCTCCACCGCCCGGCCGACCACCTCGGGCGCGTCGGCGTCGGTCAGGGCGTAGCCCAGGCCGGCGGCGATCTCCGCGGTGGTCTGCCACCACAGGACCTCGGTGTCGACGAGGGTGCCGTCCATGTCGAAGAGGACGGCGGCGAGTTCGGTCATGAAGCATCCCCTGGGCTGAGGTGGTGGCCGTGGCGGCCGCGGTGGCGACGACGAGGGCGGGGCGTTCGGCCAGGCCCACGGCCGCCCGCGCGCCCGGTACCAGGGCTCCGGCCTCGCGCGAGGGCAGGTCGGCCTGGATCCGGATGCCGTCGGGCAGTTCCAGGTGGAGCCGGGGCACCGACCCGAAGAACGAGGCCGATACGACGGTGGCCGCGCCCTCGGTGCCCTCTGCGGCTGCCGTCACCGTGATGTTCTCAGGTCGTACGAGCACCTCGACGTCCGGGGTGGAAGGCACCGGGCCGTCCACCGGGAGCCGGGAGCCGGCCACTTCGACCGTGCCGGAGCCCGACAGCCGTCCGGGGAGCCGGTTCATGGTGCCGACGAACTCGGCGACGAACGGGGTCGCGGGCCGCTCGTACAGCTCGGCGGGGGTGGCGCACTGCTGCCGACCAGGTCGAGGAGCTCGTCGGCGCGCTCGCGGCGCGCGGGACTGCCGCCCGGTGATGGACCGGCCGCCCCCTCGAGTGGTCCGACGACCGCTACCGGGCGGGAGCGTCACCTCAGTGTGAACAACTCGGCAGTAGCTGCTCCACTGGAGCGCCGGACCGGGGACCGCTAGGTGTTCGCGGCCGTCTCCCCGATGGCCTCCGGGAGCCAGTCCGCGAGCCGCCCGAAGCGGAAGCCGAGTGCGGCGGCCCGGCCGTTGTCCATCGCGTAGGCGCGGTCGAAGGAGAACGGCGAGGCCACGGACCCGGCCGCGACGGTCCGCAGGCGCGGCGCCCGGCCGACCCGCCGGGCGACGGCCGCGGACAGCCCGAGCACGTCGAGCTCCCCGTGCGAGGCGGCGTTCACCGGCCCGGTGAAGTCCCCGTGCCCGGCCCAGTGCAGGAAGCGGGCGATCTCGTGGTGGTGGATGAAGGAGGTCGGGTACGGGGCTTCGTGCACGGCCACCGGGATCCCGGCGCCGATCCGCTCCACGTAGTGCGCGAGGCGGCCGGTGAACTCCTCCCGGCCGCCGCCCAGTACGTGCGCGGCGCGCACGGCCACGTGGCCGAAGGCGGGCTCCGCCCCCAGGAGGGCCTCGGCCCGCCGCTTGCCCTCGGCGTAGGCGCGCGCTTCAGGGGTGGGCGGCGCGGGGTCGTGGACCTCCATCGTCGAGGTCATCACGTACCGCCCGGTGCGGCCTGCGAAGACCTGGCGGGCGGTCCGTGCCTGCCGGGACGTGTAGCAGACCTGGTCGAAGACCACGTCGAAGGTGCGCTCCCCCAGCGCCGCGCGGAGCCCCGCCTCGTCCTCCCGGTCGGCGATGAGGTGGCCGACGCCCCGGGGCGGGGCTGCGGAGCCCCGGTTGAGGACGGTCACCTCGTTCCCGGCGTCCCGCTCCAGGGTGACCAGGTGCTTTCCGAAATAGCGGCTTCCGCCGATGACGAGAATCTTCTTCATGTCCCGGACTCTGCCGCTGTACCGTCCCCAGCGGAACTACCGGAGTACTGAACACGTCGTAAGGGAAACTGATGATCGATGTGCAGCGGCTGCGCATCCTGCGCGCCGTGGCCGAGCACGGCAGCTTCAACAAGGCTGCCGGGGCGCTGCTCCTGACACCCTCGGCCGTCTCGCAGCACATCGCGGCGCTGGAGCGGGGCCTCGGTCACGCCGTCGCCGTGCGCAGCACGCGCGGGATCACGCTCACCGAGCCGGGCCGGCTGCTGGTGGAGGCGGCTGAGGCGGTGTCGGCCGAGCTCGACCGGGTGCGCCACGAGATCGACCGGGTCACCGCCGACCGGCCGCGGCTGACGGTCGCCACCTTCGTGAGCGGGGGCCGGAAGCTGCTGCCGGGCGCGCTCGCCCGGTTCGTCGCCGCGCATCCGGAGGTCGAACTGACGGTCCTGGAGGCCGAGCCCGAGGAGGCCGTGCCCATGGTCCGCTCGGGCGCCGCCGATCTCGCGCTGACCTACCACTTCGACGGGCCGCTGCCGCTCGGGCCCGAGGCGGCGCTCGACTGGCTGCCGCTGGTGGAGGACCCGCTGGCACTGGTCCTGCCCCCGGGGCACCGGCTCGCGGGGCGCGCGTCCGTCGCTCCGGCCGAACTCGCCTCCGACCGCTGGGTGCTGGGCTGCCTCAAGACCGAGGCGTACCTCCGCCGGTACGCGGAGCGGGCCGGTTTCGACCTCCGGGTGGCGGCGTCCACCACGGACTACTTCTTCGCACGCTCCCTCGTCGCGGCGGGCGTCGGCGTCGCGCTGATCCCCCGGATCGCACTGCGGCCGGCTGACGGAGCGGGGGCCGGAACGGGGACGGCGGTCGGAGCCGGAATCGGGGATGGCGATGGCACGGGCCATGGGGGCGGAACTCCCGACGGCGTGGCCGTCGTACCCGTCGAACCCCCGTGCCCCGCACGGCACATCGGAGTGCTGTCGCCGCGCCGGCGCCGTCCGCATCCCCACGCTGCGGCCCTTGCCGAGGCACTGGCCGGGTCGGTCCGACGGTGATCCCGCTGCTGTGCGGCCTCGCCGCCCATCCCGCCCCGCCCCGCCCGCCGATCTCCTGGAGCGGCTGACCCGCCTCGCGGGCCGCGTCCCCGATCCGTACGAGGAACTCGCCCGCGCGCCGAGCGAGCGCACCGACCTCACCTCCGGCCAGGTCCGGATCCTGGCCGGAGGTGAGGTCGGTGCACGGGCGGCGGCGAGGCGGAGCAGGGCCCGTGACGGGGCGGGCTCGGTGGGCGCCGGCCCGATCCCGGCTCGGCGACCCGCCGCCCGGACCCGTACGGAGTCCGGGCGGTTCCGCGTCCGGGGCCGGTCAGGGCGCGGCGGTCAGCGGTCCCTCCAGGAGCGTGGGCTCCTCGCCCTTCCTGACGACGACCGGGATGCCGCCCGTTGCCTTCTCCAGCCGCGCCTTGAATTCGGCGGACTTGGCGCCCGCCTCGGTGCTGGTGACTTCCACGACCGCGCCGTGGCCGGCGCCGACGCTGTAGATCGGGAATGCCTCCTTCAGCCCGATGAGCTTGTCCCCGGCGGCCTGGAGGGTCCGGTGCGCGTACGGGCTCAGGTACAGGTCGGCCCGGGCGGGGTCCGCCTCCAGGTCCGCCGCGTGCGCGGCCTCCACCAGGAGCCGGCCGCGGGCGAGGTCGGTGACGCACAGGGCGACCCGGCCTGCCGGATGGTCGGTGATCTGGGTGGCGTAGATGTCGGCGAAGGCGCCGGAGCCCTGCTCGCCGATCGCCTGCGAGAGCCGCTCGCCCTCGGGGGTGTTGGCCGGGGTGCCGTCGATGAGCGTCGGCGCCGACTGCGGCGCCGTGGGGTCGGTCTCCGGGCACGTCCGGGCCGTCGGGGGCTGGGCTGACGTGACGGCCTGGACGGCCTGCCCGCCGGGATCGACCGGGTCGGCCACGACACCATTCCCGCAGCCGGTGAGCAGTACGG
This sequence comes from Streptomyces sp. NPDC006450, assembly GCF_040612195.1. Classification (NCBI taxonomy): domain Bacteria; kingdom Bacillati; phylum Actinomycetota; class Actinomycetes; order Kitasatosporales; family Streptomycetaceae; genus Streptomyces; species Streptomyces sp. NPDC006450. The sequence goes on from NZ_JBEXPT010000090.1 coordinate 28,265, forward strand.
CGGCGGCGCCCACGCTCACGGCGACGGCCACGACCGTCCTCGCCTTCGCCTTCGCCTTCGCCTTCGTCTTCGTCTTCACAACCCGCAGGCGTATCTCGGTGGTTCGACGCACCATGTGTCCCCCTCGTTCTCCGGTGCCGGATCGGCACGGCTCTGACGTACCTCCGGCTCGGCCGGTTCCCAGATTCTGCCTGGCGACGGGGCCACACAGCACGGCGGTCCGGTGTGTGGCCGGCCGCCATGGCCAGGGCGGGCCGGCGGTTCCTAGGGTCGGTATATAGGAAGTGCTTCGGGTATGGAAAGTTAGTCAGGTGTGTTGTGTA
>NZ_JBEXPT010000091.1:0-28414 GCF_040612195.1 Streptomyces sp. NPDC006450
ACTGGGGGGCTTTCCTTTTTGCGGCGCCGCGGGTTGGGTTGGGCGCGGGGGGGGGGGGCGCGCGGGGGGGGGGGGGGGGGGGGCAGGCCCTGAAGGCCTCCACCCCCGTCGAGCTCAGCTGGTCAAGCGCGGTCAGAAGATGCTGCTGCCTCCGGCACCACCACCGCCGCCGAGGCCGCCGAACAGGCCACCGAAGCCGCCCTTGCCGCCCTTGCCGCCGTTGCCGCCCTGGAAGACGCCGTCGCCGCCCTTGCCACCCTTGCCGCCGTTGCCGCCGACCAGGATGCCGTCGCCGCCGTTGCCGGCGTTGCCGCCGCTGCCTCCGAAGAGACCGCTGCCGCCCGCGCCGCCGTTGCCGCCCTTGCCGCCGATGACGCCTTCGCCGCCGCCACCGCCGCCGCCGCCACCGCCGCCGGAGAGGACGCCGTCGCCGCCCTTGCCGCCGTTGCCGCCGGCGCCGCCGGTACCGAGGACGCTGCCCCCGCCGGAGCCGCCGGAGCCGCCACCGCCACCGATGAGGCCGCCGCCGCCTTCGCCGCCGTCCCCTCCGGCGCCACCGGCGGCCGGGAGGGCGGTCGCCACGTGGGCGGGTACCGGGGCCGCCGTCGCCATGGAGGCCGGAAGGAGGACCCCTCCCGAGATCATGGCGGCCGATGCGACCAGGGTCGCGATGCGGAATCCACGACGGTTGGTGCGGACGACGTTGTTGGTGCGAGTCTTACGGTTCATGACCTTCTCCTATTGGTTTACGTGTCCCGGATATTCGGGACGGTGCGGTAATTCGGGGAGAGGAGGAGTTCCTCGGAGAGGCTTTCCGTCTCCCCTTGTGCCTCAAGTAAGCCCCGGCCGGTACATCCGGGTCATGTTCCGCAAACTCGGGACTTGACGCCCTCCGAATCACCGGTTAAAAGCCCGGGAGGCCTGCGGGGGGTCAGAAGCCCCGGCGGCTGCGGTACGCGACCGCGGAGATCCAGAGCATCGCCGTGACGGCTCCGACGGCCAGGGTCAGGGTGCCGGCCGGGCCGCCGCTCATGGCCCAGCCGTTGCCGATCAGGAGGGCGGTGCCGGCGACCCGCGAGGCGATCGCGTACCGGCGGTTCCCGGCGCGGCCGAAGTGCCGGCCCAGGACGTAGCAGGCGGCGATCAGCGAGGTGAAGGTGACCGACCCGGCGGCGAAGTGGGCATAGCTGTGCCAGGTGAGCGTGGCGCTCTCCACGGAGGGGGCGCCCGCGGGGAAGCCGTCGACCGGGTCCATGACGAAGGCTCCCGCGGCGATCATGCCGATGCCGCCGATCCGGACCAGCCGTGGCGCCCAGGTGGATCCGGGGGCGCCGCGCAGGGCCCGGCGCAGGCCGGTCGCCCCGAGGGCGAGCAGGACTCCGGCGATCAGGAAGTTGGCGATCTGGAGCAGGCCGAGGCTGCCGTTGCTCAGCGCGCTCAGAGGGTGGCGGGTGATGTCGAAGCCCTCGCGGGTCGCGGCCTGGGTCAGGGAGACGACCGCCCACAGCGGGGAGGCCACGACCGCGCAGGCGAGCAGGGAGCGGGTGGCGGAGGAGGAGCGGGCGCAGGAGACGGTGGCGGCGGGGGTCCGGGTGCTCATGGCGGTGCCTCTCGGGTTCGTCGTGCGCGGATCTCGTTCGGTACGCGCCGATACGTCGAACCGGCGATGTGACAGGGAATGGGCGCGTTCCCTGTCACATCGCCGGCTCGACGTGTAGGCAGGTACGGGCAGCAGCTCGGCACCACGAGACGAGGGAGTCCCCATGCGCTACCTGATGACGACGAAGCCTTCCGACGCCGCCCCCGACGAGCGGCTGTACGCCGAAATGGGCAGGTTCATCGAGGAGCTGACGGCGGCCGGCGTGCTGCTGGCCACAGGCGGCCTGGAACCGGGCGGCATCCGGGTGGCATCCGCCGGCGAGGAGATCACCGTGACGGACGGGCCGTTCGCCGAGGCCAAGGAGGCCGTGGCCGGTTTCGCGCTGATCGAGGTCCGGTCCAGGGAAGAGGCGATCGAACTGGCCCGCCGCTTCCGCAGGATCGTCGGTGACGGCGAGAGCGTGGTCCAGCAGGTCTTCGGCCCCTGACCCGTGCCGGACACCTCGCGGACGATCGACGCGGTCTGGAAGCTCGAATCGGCCAGGATCATCGCCACGCTCACGCGCATGGTGCACGATGTCGGCCTGGCCGAGGAGCTGGCCCAGGACGCGCTCGTCGCCGCGCTCGAACAGTGGCCCGGCGCCGGGGTCCCGGACAACCCCGGCGCCTGGCTGACGACCACGGCCCGACGCCGGGCCGTCGACCACATCCGGCGCTCCCGGCTGCTGTCGGGCAAGCGGGAACAGCTCGCCCACGAGCTGGAGGAGCGGCAGGAGCTCCACGCCCACCCGCAGCCCGAACAGGACGACGTCCTGAGGCTGATGTTCCTCACCTGCCACCCCCTGCTGCCGGCCGAGGCCCGTGCGGCGCTCACCCTCCGGCTGCTGGGCGGCCTGACGGCCCAGGAGATCGCACGGGCCTTCCTCGTCACGGCGACCGCCGTCACCCGGCGGATCGCCGCGGCCAAGCGCACGCTGGCCGAGCACCGCGTGCCCTTCGACCTGCCGGAGGAGCCGGAGCTGCCCGAGCGGCTGTCCTCGGTGCTGGAGGTCATCTACCTGATCTTCAACGAGGGCTACTCGGCCACCTCCGGCGACGATCTGATGCGGCCCGGACTCTGCCTCGAAGCGCTCCGGCTGGGCCGGCTGCTGGCCGAGCTGGCCCCCCGGGAGGCCGAGGTGCACGCCCTGGTCGCGCTGATGGAGATCCAGGCCTCCCGTTCGGCGGCGCGCACCGGGCCCTCGGGCGAGCCCGTCCAGCTGCACGAGCAGAACCGGGGGCGCTGGGACCAGTTGCTCGTCCGCCGCGGCTTCACCGCGATGCTGCGCGCGCGGGAGGCCGGCGGGGGCCCCGGCCCGTACATGCTGCAAGCGGCGATCGCCGTGTGCCATGCGCAGGCGCGCACCGCCGAGGAGACCGACTGGGTGCAGATCGCGACCCTGTACGGGGCCTTGGTGCGGCTGCTGCCGACGGCGGTGGTCCAGCTCAACCGGGCGGTGGCGCTCGGGATGGCGCACGGGCCGCAGGCCGGCCTCGACCTGGTGGACTCCCTGGTCTCCGATCCCGTGCTCCGCGACTACCACCTCCTCCCCGGCGTCCGGGGAGACCTGCTGCTGCGCCTGGGCCGCGGCCCGGAGGCGCGGACGGAGTTCCTGCGGGCGGCGGCCCTCGCCAAGAACGCCGCCGAGCGCGCCTTCCTTCGGCGGCGCGCGGAGGAGGTCCCCGCCACCGGCGGCCCGGCCGGTCCCGCACCGGGTCCGACCCTCGGCCGGGCCGCGGAGGGCTTCCTGGGCCGGGCGGACCTGGACGCGGCGACGATCCGCTCGTACGGGCAGACCCTGGGGCGGCTGCGCCTGGACCTCGGCGACGCCGCGCCGCTCTCCCGCCTGACGTCCGAGGAGGTGGCACGGGTGTGCTCGGCCGCCTGGGGCGGTACGGCCGCCAGGACCTGGAACCGGCACCGCGCGGCCGTACGCTCCTTCGGCGCCTGGGCCGGCCTGGACGGGCTCGCGGCTGGTCTGGAGCGGCGCGCCGAGCCCCTCCCCCGGCCCTCCGCCCTGGACCCCGCACAGCTCGAAGCCCTCTGGGCCGACCCCGAAGTTCCCCTGCGGGAAAGGACGTTGTGGCGGCTCCTGCACGAATCGGCCGCGGGGGTGAAGACCGTGCTGGCCCTGAACGTGGAGGACCTGGACCTGGAGGACCGCCGGGCCCGCGCGGGCCGCACCTGGGTGAGCTGGCGCGCCGGTACGGCCGGGCTCCTGCCCCTGCTGCTGGCCGGCCGCACCAGGGGGCCCGTGTTCCTCTCCGACCGCCGCCCCGGTCCGGCCCGCACCCCCGCCCCGGCCGACCTCTGCCCGGACACGGGCCGGCGCCGCCTGTCCTACGAGCGGGCCGAGCACCTCTTCAAGGAGGCCACCAGGCCCCTGGACCCCGCCCACGGGGGCTACACCCTCCGCCGCCTCAAACCCGACCCGAAGGAGACGGCCCGGACTGCCCGTTGAGGCGCGGGCCGGGGCGGCGTGTCAACGGAGGCGGTCGTCCTGCACCAGCCCGGCGCCAACGGCGGCCGGCCGCTCGCCCTCCACACCGGCGAGCGGCGCCCCACCTCGGAGCCGGCGAAGCCACTGCGCGAGGAGCTGGCCCCGTACATGGTGCCGAGCCGCTTCGTGCACGTGGACCTGGACGCCCTGCCGACCGACGCGAACGGCAAGATCGACCGCCGAAGGCTCGCGGCGGAGTTCACGGTCGGTCAACGGGCCCGGGCAGCACACTAGGAGTCGCAACGACCTCCGGACGGAACGAGGTCCTCGCCCGGCCCCTCACCCGGCCCCCCGGACGCCAGCAGGGTGAGGATCCGGGCGAGTTGGGCGCGTACGGCCTCGTCGGCGACGGTGCCGTCCGGGCCGACCGTCCTGCGGTCCACCGGGATCCGGGCGCACGCCGCGTCCCGGATGTCGGCGCCGGTGTAGCCGAGGACCGTCCGCAAGGTGGCCTCCGCGCCCTCGCCGCGGCCCGGGGCCGCCGCGTTCACCCAGGCGACGGGCTTGTCGCAGATCTCGGTGCCGCCGACCGTCCAGTCGAGCAGGTTCTTGAAGGAACCCGGCAGGGTGCCGGCGTACTCCGGGGTGCAGATCAGCACCCCGGCAGCCTCGGCGATCGCCGCGCGCAGCCCGGCCACGGGACCCGGCAGCGGGTCGGTGTCCTCGTCGGGGTTGAAGTGCGGAAGGTCCGCCAGCCCCTCGTAGAGGACCGTGCGCACCCGGGAGGGAGCCGCCGCTCGCGCGGTGCGCAGGACGGTCTCGTTGGAGGAGCCGGCCCGAAGGCTTCCGGACAGCAAGAGGATCACAGGCAGCGTAGACATGGGCCCCAATGTATGGAGCCGTCAGGGGACGCGGCGCAGCGGCCCGGGGCCGACCGGGCCCCGAAGCGCGGGCGCACGGCGCTCAGCGGTGCATACGGGCGCCCTTGAGCACCTTGTCCACGGAGTTGCGTGCGCCGTGGACGGCGATCCCGACCAGGTCGAGCCGTTCCCTGCCCACCGCCGCCACGGCCGCCCGGTTGGCCCGGTCGTGGCCCGTGCCGAACAGGTCCGCCGTGAACACCGCCGTCGACAGCCCGCGCCGCACCGCCCGCTCGTGCGCCGCCGTCACCGTTTCCTTCCCGCCCTCGAAGACCAGTACGGGCTGGCGGAACATCGGCAGGTAGGGGGTCCCGTCGGCGTCCTCGTACGGCTCGCCGACCACCTCGGGGGACGCCGTTCCGAGCCCGCTGACGAGGAACGCGGTGACGTTCAGCCGCTGCCACGTCTCCAGGTCGTCGCGCAGCAGTACCGCGATCTTGGTGTCGAACCGCACGGGCGCGTCCCGCTCGCCCCGCTCGTCCCGGTCGCCCAGCTCATGCCGCTCGCCCTGCTCGTCCCGGTCGCTCTTCGTCGCGCTCGTCTTCTTCTCGTCGCTCATGCCCCGAGACTGCCGTGCACCCCCGTGCACGATCTTGTACGTTCTTTGCGTGCAGCCCCAGCAGGAGGTTTCGGCCTGGCGTCCGCGCGTCGCGGGTGTGGTCGAGGTCTTCCACGCCCGCTTCACCGCTCACGCGTATCCCATGCACGTCCACGACGCGTGGACCCTGCTGATCGTCGACGACGGCGCCATCCGCTACGACCTGGACCGCCACCGGCGCGGCACGCCGGGCGACACCGTGAGCCTGCTCCCGCCACAGGTTCCGCACAACGGCTCCGCCGCGACCCCCCACGGGTTCCGCAAGCGCGTCGTCTACCTCGACACCACCGTGCTGGACGCCCGCTTCATCGGCGCCGCCGTGGACGGTCCCGACCTGGCCGACCCCGTACTGCGCCGGCGCGTCGGGCAGCTCCACCGGGTCCTGAGCGCCCCGGGTGACGAGTTCGAGGCGGAGAGCAGGCTGGCGCTGATCGGCGACCGGCTGCGCACCCTGCTCCGGCCCCGCCTCCAACGTGCGGGCGCCACAGCCGCACGGCCCGGCGCCGGCCTCGGCTCCGGCGCGGGCCTCGGCTCCGGCACCGGCCTCGCACGGAGCCTGCGCGAGCTCCTCGACGAGCGGGCGGCCGTGGGCCTGTCCCTGGAGGAGGCGGCCGGGCTGCTCCAGGCCCATCCCGCGCACCTGGTGCGCGCGTTCAGCGCGGCCTTCGGTATCGCCCCGCACCAGTACCTCGTCTCGCGCCGGGTGTCGCTGGCCCGCCGGCTCCTCCTCGACGGCCGCCCGGCCGCCGAGGTGGCCGTCGAGGCCGGCTTCTACGACCAGTCGCACTTCACCCGGCACTTCAAGCGTGTCGTCGGCACCACGCCGGGGCGCTACGCCCGCTCCTCCGCATCCCGCTGACGGCGGCCCTGCCGGCGAGTAGGGTGACGATCCATCAGGTCATGTGACCCGGACTCTTGACTCTGTACCCGGCAGTAGCGATTCTCGACCCAATGCTTGCGCGGGACATGACAAACAGGTGCCAGGGCGGCCACGCCTCAGGTGGACCGTGTCCTCGACCGCGCCCTCCGCCGACCGAGGACGTGAGTAGTGGCCATGACCCGAGAACCACGAAGGCAACGACCGGAAGCCCGCCGCCACCGCCGACGGGGGCCCTTCGCGATCCTGTCCCTGCTCCTCGGCCTGCTCGCCATGGCACTCGGCCCCGTACCGGGAGCGGCGGCCGACAACGGCTGGTGGAACCCCACCGCACGGCCCGCGCCCGACTCCGCCATCAACGTGACCGGTGAGCCCTTCAAGGGCACCGACGCCCAGGGCAACGTCCGGGGCTTCGTCGACGCGCACGACCACATCATGTCCAACGAGGGCTTCGGCGGCCGACTGATCTGCGGAAAGCCCTTCTCCGACGCCGGGGTGGCCGACGCGCTCAAGGACTGTCCCGAGCACTACCCCGACGGCAGCCTCGCGATCTTCGACTTCATCACCAAGGGCGGCGACGGCAAACACGACCCCGACGGCTGGCCCACCTTCAAGGACTGGCCCGCCCACGACTCGCTGACCCACCAGCAGAACTACTACGCCTGGATCGAGCGCGCCTGGCGCGGCGGCCAGCGCGTCCTCGTCAACGACCTCGTCACCAACGGCGTGATCTGCTCGGTCTACTTCTTCAAGGACCGCAGCTGCGACGAGATGACCGCCATCCGCCTGGAGGCGCAGAAGACCTATGACATGCAGGCCTACATCGACAAGATGTACGGCGGCCCGGGCAAGGGCTGGTTCCGCATCGTCACCGATTCCGCCCAGGCCCGCGAGGTGATCAAGCAGGGCAAGCTGGCCGTGGTCCTCGGAGTCGAGACCTCCGAGCCCTTCGGCTGCAAGCAGATCCTGGACGTCGCCCAGTGCAGCAAGCAGGACATCGACCGCGGCCTCGACGAGCTGTACAACCTCGGCGTGCGCAGCATGTTCCTGTGCCACAAGTTCGACAACGCACTGTGCGGCGTCCGCTTCGACGAGGGCGCGCTGGGAACGGCCATCAACGTCGGACAGTTCCTCTCGACCGGCACCTTCTGGAAGACGGAGGCGTGCGCGGGCCCGCAGCACGACAACCCCATCGGCCTGGCCCCGGCGGCCGCCGCCGAGAAGGAGCTGCCGGCGGGCGTGAGCGTGCCCTCGTACGCCTCGGGCGCCCAGTGCAACACCCGCGGCCTCACCGAGCTCGGTGACTACGCGGTACGCGGCATGATGAAACGCAAGATGATGCTCGAAATCGACCACATGAGCGTGAAGGCGGCCGGCCAGGCCTTCGACATCCTCGAAACCGAGTCGTACCCGGGCGTGATCTCCTCGCACAGCTGGATGGACCTGAACTGGACCGAGCGGCTCTACAAGCTCGGCGGCTTCATCGCCCAGTACATGAGCGGCTCCGAGGGCTTCAGCGCCGAGGCCAAGCGGACCGACGCACTGCGCGAGAAGTACGGCGTCGGCTACGGCTACGGCACCGACATGAACGGCGTCGGCGGCTGGCCCGGCCCGCGCGGGGCGAACGCGCCGACCCCGGTCACGTACCCCTTCCGCAGCGCCGACGGCGGCTCGGTCATCGACAAGCAGACCACCGGACAGCGCACCTGGGACCTCAACACCGACGGCGCCTCGCACTACGGTCTGGTGCCCGACTGGATCGAGGACATCCGGCTGGTCGGCGGGCAGGGCGTGGTGGACGACCTGTTCAAGGGCGCCGAGTCCTACCTGCGCACCTGGGGCTCCTCCGAGCAGCACAAGGCCGGAGTGAACCTCGCGTCGGGCGCGGCCGCCTCGGCGAGCTCCGCGGAGTGGAACCCGTTCATCAGCTACGCGCCCGGCAAGGCCGTGGACGGCAACCGGAACAGCCGCTGGGCCAGCGACTGGAGCGACGACCAGTGGGTGCAGGTCGACCTGGGCTCCCCGGCCCTGGTCAAGCGGGTCACGCTCGAATGGGAGCGCGCGTACGGGAAGTCGTACCGCATCGAGGTCTCCCCCGACGGTACGAACTGGCAGACGGCCTGGTCCACGGCGAGCGGTGACGGCGGCCTGGACACGGCCCAGTTCGCGGGGGTCCCGGCCCGGTACGTACGCGTCCACGGAGCGGGACGCGGTACCCAGTGGGGTTACTCCCTGTACGAAGTCGGCGTATACAGCAGCTGACGGCGTCGAGCGGGGTGGTCGCGGCTGGGCTGGTGCGCCCGCGGACACCCCGCTCGGGGCGCACCGGAACGAAGGGGAACCCGTACATGGCACGGATGCCGTTGACCGACCGGCGCAGGCAGCTGACGGAGGCGGCGATCCGTGCGATGACCCGCGACGGGGTGTCCAGGACCACGACCCGGTCCATCGCCGCCGAAGCGGGCGTCTCCCTGAGCGTCTTCCACTACTGCTTCGACTCCAAGCAGGCGCTGCTGGAGTCGGTCATCGAGACCATCACCTCGCACTACGTCACCCTCGTGAAGGCCGCGATCGTGCCGAGGCCGACGCTGCGCGAGACCATCCGGGCCGGTTTCCAGGCGTACTGGGACCACGTGGCGGCCAGCCCCGGCGCGCACATGCTCACGTACGAGCTCACCCAGTACGCGCTGCGTCAGCCGGAGTTCGGGCACCTGGCGCGCAAGCAGTACGAGTCCTACTGCGACACCTACACCGAGCTGCTCGAAGAGCTGCGCCGGATCACACCGTTCGAGCTGAGCGTGCCGGTGACCGTGCTGGCCCGCTATCTGGCGGCCATGACGGACGGGGTGACCTTGAACTTCCTGGTCCTCGGCGACGACGAGGCCGCCGCCGAGATCCTGGACATGGTCACCGATCACGTGGCCGGTCTCGTCCGCGCGGACTGAGCCCGGTCAAGGGGGAGCCCGCTCGGGGATGAGCCCGGTCAGGGCTGAGCCCGGCCGCCCTCAAGCCGCCACGCGGAAGCCGATGTTGGACGTGGAGCTGTCGGGGGTGTTGGAGCTGCGCGCCGCGACCCGGTAGCGGTTGCAGTACGAGTCGTGACAGAGGAAGGAACCTCCGCGCATGGCGCGGGAGGGGTTGCCCGGGGCGAAGGGGTCGGAGCACCACTCCCACACGTTGCCCACCGTGTTGTACAGGCCGTGGCCGTTGGGGCGGTACGACTTCACGGGGACGGTGCCGAGGTGGGGGCCGGTGTGCAGGGTGGGGAAGTCGCCCTGCCAGATGTTGAGCATCGTCCGCCCGCCCGGGGCGAGTTCGTCGCCCCAGGGGTAGCGGCGCCGCTCCAGGCCGCCGCGGGCCGCGTACTCCCATTCGGCCTCGGTGGGCAGTCTGGTCCCGGACCAGGCGCAGTAGGCCGTCGCGTCGTTCCAGGAGACGTGGACGACGGGGTGGTTCTGCCGGGAGGCGATGGAAGAGGCGGGCCCCTCGGGCCGCTTCCAGTTCGCACCGGACACCGCCCGCCACCACGGGACCCCTTCCACGGCCGGTGCGGTGTCGGCGAGTTCGGCCGCGAGCAGACCGGCGAAGACGAAGGAGAAGCCGAAGTCCTCGGCCTCCGTGACGTATCCGGTGGCCTTCACGAAGGTGGCGTACTGGGCGTTCGTCACCGTGGTCGGTGCGATCCGGAAGGGGGCCACCTCCACCTCCCTGACCGGGCCCTCCCCGTCCGCCGGGAATCCGTCCGCTTCCTCGGTGCCCATGAGGAACCGGCCCCCGGGCAGGTCGAGCAGTCCGCGCACGGGCCGGGGCGCGGGGACCGCGGGGGCGGCGAGCAGGGTGAGGGCGCCGGCCGGGGCGTCATGGCCCGGGGTGCAGCAGGAGGGAAGCGAAGAGGACACGGTGGACACGGGGACTCCGGTGAACGTCTGGAGGGGTGCGGTCCGGCCGGGCGACGGCCGGCGGGCGGCGACGCCCGGCCGGAGGCCGGAGGGGTGGAGGCCGGAGGAGGCCGGAGGGTCAGCCGACCCGGTCGGCGGCGAGCTGGGCGGCCAGGGCGGGGATGCCCAGGTTCCGTTCCTGCGTCGGCGTGGCCTGGTACAGCTTGTTGACCAGCTGGTACGGGTCGGCGACCAGGTCGTAGTACTCCCGGAACGTGACCTCGCCGGTGCCGGACACGGTGCCGTTGGCATCCGTGTGCAGCTTGTAGTACTCCACGTACTGCTTGTCCTTGGACACGTAGGAGGACCAGGTGCGGTGGTCGGTGCCGGTTCCCTGCTTCCACCATTCGACGAGCAGGTGGTCGCGACTGTGGGTGCCCAGCAGCGAGACCCCGTCCTGCGGGGTGTTCGGGGTGATTCCGGCGGCGTCGAGGATGGTGGGCGCGATGTCGATGTTGGCGACGATGCGGTTGTCCACCGTGCCGGCGCCGAGGCCTCCGGCGGGCCAGGAGAGGTAGAACGGCACCTCGTGGGCGGGGCTGTAAGGCACCGACTTGGCGGTCCAGCCGTGGTCGGCCCAGCCGAAGCCGTTGTCGCCGATGTAGATCACGAGGGTGTTGTCGAGCTGCCCGGTGGCCGCCAGCTTGTCCTTGAAGGCCTGGACCGCGTCGTCGACCGTGAGGAGCGTGCGCAGCTGCTCGGCGCGGATCCGCCGGCCGTCTTCGAGGGTGCCGGTGGCGTTCTGGATGTAGGGCGGCTTGTCGCTGCGGTCGGCCTCGGTGACCGAGGGGCGCCCGTTCCACTCGGGTACGGGGATGCCCGCGTACTGGGGCTCGGGGGTACGGGGCCCGTGCGAGGCGTACGGGGTGACGTAGGCGAACCACGGCCGGGTGTCGGTGGCCGCCTTGTCCACGAAGCTCAGCGTCCGGTTCTTGATGATGTTCGTGGTGTAGCCGTTGATCGTCTGGACGGCCCCGTTGACGTTCCACTTGGCGTCGACGTATCCGGGCTGGAGCAGCGCGAACTCCTCGAAATGCGGCGGCGCGTCCGCGATGTTCCAGGAATTCAGGTATTTGCCGAAGAGGCCCGTGCGATATCCGGCCTGCTTCAGATAGCGCTGCACCGTGGTGTTCTGGTCCAGCGCGGCCGAGGAGGCGTTGTTGCGGACGCCGTGGTTGTGGGCGTAGCGGCCGGAGAACACGGAGGAGCGGGAGGGCGAGCACAGGGGGGTGGTGACGTGCCCGTGGTTGAACTTCACGCCCTGGCCGGCGAGCCAGCCGATGGTCTTCTGGAGCGCCCAGTCGGTCTGTTTGGGCTGGTCGTCGGTGACGATCAGCAGGATGTTCGGACGGCCGGCGGCTGCCGCGGGGGCCGCGGCGGCCTGGCCGAGCGCGGGCACGGTGGCGGCGGCCGCGGCCGCCGCGGTACCGGCGAGGAATCCTCGCCGACTGACGCGCGTACGGTCTCTCCTGCTCATGGGTATTTCCTCCCGCTCTCCGAAGGGGCCCCCTCTACCTCGTCCATGGTGTGTGGCGGCCACTGCCATGCGGAGAGCGTAAAGGGATCCCAATACGCGTTCCATGTACGGAGTATGAAATGACATCAGTCCAGGGCCGGGTGGGCCTCCGGATGCTCGTCCCACCAGGCCCGGTGGAACGGGTTGTTGTCCACATTGGCCAGGTACGCGTAGACGGCCGACCGGTAGAAGAGCTCCGCCTGCCGGGCCGAGACCGTCGAGCGGTTCCATGCGAGCCGGATGCGTCCGGTGACCGGGGCCCCGATCAACGGGCGCATCACCGTGCCCGCCACGGCGGGCGCCGTGGGCTGACTGAGGGAGACGGCGCGGCCCGCGGAGATGAGGTCGTACTGCATCATGCGGTCGGTGATCCGGTAGCGCAGGGCGGGGACGAAGCCGGCCTTGGCGCAGGCCTCGACGAGCGCCTCGGGTCCGCCGTCGTCGTCCTCCACCAGGGTCATCCACTGCTCGTCGGCGAGGTCCGCGAGGTCGAGGGCCTCGAGGCGGGCCAGCGGATGCCGCGCTGACATCCGGATGCAGAAGGGCTCCTTGGAGACCAGGGTGCGGGCCGTCACCCCCGCGGGCAGCGGCACCTCGTGGTCGTTCACCTCGCCGTACACGATGACGTCGTAGCGCCCCGCGCCGAGCATCCGCACCAGGGCCGTCACCGAGTCCTCGATGTCCACGGTGATCTCCCGGCCGGACAGGACCAGATCCTGCCGGGCGATCAGTCCGTCGATCAGCACCAGCAGGATGCAGCCCAGGCGCAGCGGGGCGTTCGCGGTCCGGGCCCGTGTCTCCGCGCCGAGCGCGTCCATCTCGCTGAGCACCCGGCGCGCCTTGGCCAGGACGAACTGACCGAGCGGGGTGGGTTCGACCCCGAGCCGGCCCCGGACGAAGAGTTCGCCGCCGGTGACCCGCTCGATCCGGCGCAGCTGGGCGGAGAGCGCCGGCTGGGAGACGCCGAGGATCCGCGCCGCACCCCCCAGGCTGCCGGTCTCCGCTATCTGGCAGACCGCTTGCAGATGCCTCAACTCCAGCTGCATCCGGGCAGCTTACGCAGCGTCACCCGTCGGCACCATAACGCCGGTCTTATGTCGGCAGGGATGTCCCGATCTCGTCATGGACACGCCCATACTCGGCCGCGAACAGCCGGACCGCCTTTCCACCCCTCCCCGCCCCATCCCCCCACACGATCGGAGTGGACTCTTGCAGCCCACCAGATGGATGGCCGCCCTCGCGGCCATGGTGCTGACCACGGGCCTCGCCGGCACGCTGGCCACCACCGCCACCGCCTCGCAGAACGCGGATCCCGCGCCGGCCACCGCTGCCGAACGGGCGGTCGCCGCGGCCGACGCGGCCGTGCGCAGCGGCCTCGACAGCCTGGTCAACTCCCCCCAGCAGCAGTACGACCGGCGCCTGGTCACCCCCTGGGTGAAGGACCTCTACTCCGTCGCGTACGAGCGCAGCTACCGCGGCCTGCCGGTCGTCGGCGGCGACGCGGTCGTCCTCGCCGACGGCCAGGGCCGGGTACGCGCCCTCCAGTCGGCCTCCGCGACCGCGATCGACGTGGCCACCACGGCGACCGTCACGGCCCAGGCCGCCGAGGCCGTCTCGCGCGCCGAGCAGGTCAGGACCGACCAGGTGCAGAGCCGCCGGCTCGTCGTCAAGCTCAAGGACGACAAGGCGGTGCTGGCCTGGGAGACCGTCCTGATCGGGCGGACCACCAAGGCGCCCAGCAAGCTCCACGTGTTCGTGGACGCCCGCACGGGCAAGGTCGTCGACCGCTTCGACGAGGTGGTCGCGGGCAGCGGCAACAGCAAGTGGAACGGACCGAACCCGCTGACGATCGACACCACGGCGTCGGGCGGCACGTACTCCCTGCGCGACCCGAACCGGGCCGGCCTGAGCTGCGCCGACTACAGCTCCGGCACCGTCTTCTCGAAGTCCTCCGACTCCTGGGGCACGGGCAACCCGACCTCCAAGGAGACCGGCTGTACGGACCTGATGTTCGCGGCGCAGAAGCAGTGGGACATGCTGAGCCAGTGGCTCGGCCGCAACGGCGTCAACGGCAGCGGCCGCAGCTTCCCCGCCAAGGTCGGCCTCAATGACGTGAACGCCTACTGGGACGGCAGCACCGTCACCATCGGGCACAACAACGCCAACGAGTGGATCGCCAGCATCGACGTGGTGGCCCACGAGTACGGGCACGCCATCGACTCCAACACCCCCGGCGGCACCAGCGGCCAGGAGTCCGGCCTCGGCGAGGCCACCGGCGACATCTTCGGCGCACTGACCGAGGCGTTCGCCAACGAGCCGTCCCCGTACGACACTCCGGACTACCTCGTCGGCGAGACGATCAACCTCGTGGGCAGCGGGCCGATCCGCAACATGTACAACCCGGCGGCCGTCAACAACGACCCGGCCTGCTACAGCTCCTCGATACCGGGCACCGAGGTGCACGCCGCGGCCGGCCCGCTGAACCACTGGTTCTACCTGCTCGCCGAGGGCACCAGCCCGGGCGGCGGCAAGCCGAACAGCAGCACCTGCAACCAGTCCACGCTGACCGGTGTGGGCGTCCAGAACGCCGGCAAGATCTTCTACGGCGGCATGCTGCTGAAGACCTCCAGCATGTCCTACAAGAAGTACCGGACCGCGACGCTCAGTTCCGCCAAGTCGCTGGACGCCACCTGCGGGCTGTTCACCAAGACCAAGGCCGCCTGGGACGCGATCAGCGTGCCCGCGCAGACCGCGGACCCGACCTGCACCCCGAGCGGCGAGAACAGCGACTTCACGCTGGCTCTGAACCCGTCCTCGGGCACCGTCCAGCAGGGCGCGTCGACCACCACCACGGTCGCCACGGCGATCTCCACGGGCACGGCCCAGCAGGTGACCCTCACCGCGTCCGGCCTGCCGGCCGGGGTCACCGCCTCGTTCAGCCCGGCCACCGTGCAGGCCGGCCAGTCCTCGACGCTGACGCTGACCGCCTCCTCCAGCGCGGCCCCCGGATCCTCGACCGTCGTGGTCAAGGGCCAGGGCACCAGCCTCTCGCACACCGTCGACTACGCGCTCACCGTCGGCGGCACCACACCCGGCCCCGGCGCGCCGAACATCGACGTGGCCGCGGTGCAGGCGCATCTGACCCAGTTCAACACGATCGCCTCCCAGAACGGCGGCAACCGCCGCGCGGGCAGCGCCGGTTACACGGCGTCGGTGGCGTACATCAAGGGCAAGCTGCAGGCCGCCGGCTACACGGTGACCGAGCAGAACTGCACCTCGTGCACCTACCCGTCGAACAACCTGATCGCCGACTGGCCCGGGGGCCCCGCCGACCAGACGATCATGTTCGGCGCGCACCTCGACAGCGTCTCGGCGGGTCCGGGCATCAACGACAACGGCTCGGGCTCCGCGACCCTGCTGGAGAACGCGCTCGTCCTCGCCCAGAAGAACCCGACCATGACCAAGCACGTGCGCTTCGCCTGGTGGACCGACGAGGAGCAGGGCCTCAACGGCTCGAAGTTCTACGTCAACCAGCTCACCAGCACCCAGAAGACCGCCATCAAGGCCTACTACAACTTCGACATGGTCGGCTCGACCAACGGCGGCTACTTCATCAACAACGTCAACTCCACCGCGGCCGCCCCGCTCAAGGCCTACTGGACCTCCCTGAACCTCGCTCCCGAGGAGAACACCGAGGGCCAGGGCCGCAGTGACGACTACTCCTTCCAGCAGGGCGGCATCCCCACCTCCGGCTACGCGGCCGGCGCCAGCGCCCGCAAGACCTCGGCGCAGGCCGCGAAGTGGGGCGGCACCGCGAACGCGGCGTACGACCCCTGCTACCACGCGTCCTGCGACACCACGAACAACATCAGCGCCACGGTCCTGGACCGCAGCGCCGACGGTGTGGCCTACACCGTCTGGAACCAGGCCGTCGGCGGCACCACCCCCGGTCCGGACTTCTCGATCAGCGCCTCCCCGGCCACCGGCAGCGCCGCCCAGGGCGGCAGCGCCAGCTCGACGATCAACACCGCGACCACCAGCGGCGCCGCCCAGACCGTCGCCCTGTCGGTGACCGGCGCCCCGGCCGGCACCACCGCCTCACTGAGCCCCACCTCGGTCCAGTCGGGCAGTTCCTCGACGCTCTCGGTCCAGGTCGGCGCGAGCACCGCGCCCGGCACGTACACCCTGACCGTCACCGGCACGGGCTCGGTGAGCCACACCACCACCTACACCCTGACCGTCACGGGCACCGGCCCCTCCTGCACCCCGCGCCAGCTCGTCTCCAACGGCGGGTTCGAGAGCGGCACCGCCCCGTGGACCACCACCACGAACGTCATCACCAACCAGGCGGGGCAGACCCCGCACGGCGGCACGTACAAGGCCTGGCTCAACGGCTACGGCACGACCCGCACGGACAGCGCCTCCCAGTCCGTGACCATCCCGACCGGCTGCTCCTCGTACCAGCTCGGCTTCTACCTGCACATCGACACCGCCGAGACCGAGAACACGGTCTACGACACCTTCACGGTCTCGGTGGGCGGCCAGACGCTGGCGAGCCTGTCCAACGTGAACGCGGCCTCCGGCTACCAGCTCAAGACGTACGACGTCTCCCGGTTCGCCGGCCAGACGGTCACCCTGAAGTTCCTGGGCGTGGAGGACGCCTCCCTGCAGACCTCCTTCGTCGTGGACGACGTCACCCTCCAGGTGAGCTGACGCCCGCGGCGGCCTGAGCACCACCCGGGCGGCACCCGCCCCGGCCCCACAGCCGGAGCGGGTGCCGCCCGGCCGTGCGCGGGTGGCCATCGAGCGCGTCGGCCGGCTGCTCTGAGCGGGGGCCCGCCCGGTGGACGGGCCCCAGCGGTGACGCGGTGCAGTGACTCGGCGCCCGGGGTCAGCCTCCGTCGCGGACGGCGACGATGCCGTTGAAGACACCGACGTAGGCCGTCCCGTCGGGGCCCAGCGTGATCGGGGCCCAGTTGTTGTCGTACAGCGGGCCGGTGCCGGTCAGCTGACGCCAGCGGCGCTCCCCGGTGCGGAAGTCGACGGCCGTCAGGTACCAGGCGTCGATCCCCCAGTAGTTCGGCTCCTTCTCGTAGAAGTAGAGCAGTCCGTTCGCGGTGGAGAGCTTGGGGACCACGGAGGGCGCGCGGATCGCGCTCTGCCAGACCGTGTCGCAGCCGCTGCCGTCGGCGCGGACGTCGATGCGGCTGACGCCGCCGACGACCGACTTGCCGAGGACCAGCGACGTGACGTTCTCGTAGCCGTAGTTGTTCTCGACGATGATGCTGTTGCCCCACGTGATCAGGGAGTTGTCGGTGGTCGAGGCACCCGATCCGAAGACCGGGACCTTGCACACCAGCCGCTGCCCCTCGGGAACGTCCGGGCCCCGCTTGAAGACCAGCACGTTCATCCGGTCGTCTGCGTTGTCGGTGATCGCGACGTAGCCGTTGCCGAAGAGGTCGGGGGTGGTGCCCGAACCCTGGTTGACCGAGCCGGGCTTGGTTCCCGTGCCACGGTCGTAGGTCTGGCGCCACTGCGCGACGGGGGTGCCGTCGGCGGAGGCGGTGAAGCTGTACAGCGCGTGGTCGGTGACGATGGAGACGCCGTCCTCGCCGACCGAGAAGGAGTTCTGGATCTCCTCCCCCGCCAGCCGGATCGAGCGGATCACCGAGGTCGCCGGGTCCACGGTGCCGACACGGCCCTGGCGGGTGACCCACCAGATGCGGCCGTTCCAGTCGGGCATCACCGAGGTGACGGGGTCGCAGGTGCCGGTGGGCCACAGGTTGGTCCAGTCGACGCAGTCGTGCGGGACCTGGCCGGTGAGGTCCCAGTCGTCGTCCACCTTGAACTGCCAGCCGCCGTCAGTGTTCTGGACGTGCGAGAGCCTCAGGATGTGCTGGCGGGAGTCGGCCAGCACCGCACGGTCCTGGTTGTCCAGGTAGAAGTAGGCGCCGCCCGAGGTGTCCTTGAAGATCTTCGAGAAGTCGAGCGAGGTGATCGCCTGGACCGTCGAGGAACGCTGCGGGAGCTGGTACTCCGCGAGCGTGGCGAGCGTACGGGGCTCCAGCAGCTTGACCTTGAAGCCGCCGAAGGTGCCGCACACCGTGACCAGCCGGCCGCCCGAGTCGAAGGTGGCGGTGGCGCATTCGCCCCCGAGGGCGGCGATCTTCGCGCTGGTCACCTTCGGGTTCTTGCCGAGCGGTCCCGACCAGGGCGAGGTGGCGCTGCCCGCCGCGTCGGAGTGCATGCCGCTGCGGCCGTTGGGCGCGAGGAACGGGTGCTGCGGCGGTGCTTCGCCGGGCAGCGGGGCGGCCGTGGCCGGGGCGCCGTCGTAGTGGCTGACCAGGCGGTGGCCAGGGGCCAGGGGTATCTCCTCGGCGGCGGCCGGCGAGACCCCGTACAGCACCGCGCATGCGGCGAGAGCCGGGGCCACGGCGCAGTTCAGCGCTCTTCGGAACATCCGGACTTCCTCCCTTGTCCTCAGTGTTGTTGACATTGCGTATGACATCGCGCCGCGGCCAGACGCTAGATCGCACTGCCTGAGGAGTCCATGGAAGAGCCGGATGATTCACGAAGGCGCAACAGTTGATCAACTCGTGGACGGAGAGGGGCGGGTGACGGCCACGGGTCAGGGTGTGAAGCCGCTGACCACGTTCGCCGTGGCCGAGACCCCGTTGTGGATGGTCTGCGCGAGACTGCTGCTCGCGAGGTAGAAGCCGAGCAGGACGCAGACGAGCGCGTGCGACAGCTTGAGGCCGCCGCCGCGCATGAAGATCCACGCGAGGACGAGGAGCAGGACGAGGACGGAGAGGGAGATCACCATCGGAACACCTCCTTACGCGCCGCCATGGTGGCGCAGCGGGAGGGCTCTTCGGGCGAAACCCGTGTCCGCCAAACGGGTGTTGACGGTCCGTGACCGGTGTTCAGTCCTTGACGATCTCGTCCCAGTGGGCCGTCCGCCCGCACCAGCGCCCGAGCAGAACGGGGTCGTGTCCCACCGCCAGCAGGCCAGCGCCGGACTCCTCCCGGTACTCCTCCACTACGCCGACCAGCGCGGCGGTGGTGGACGCGTCGAGCATGGCGGTCATCTCGTCGCACACCAGCCAGCGCGGCCGGAGCACCAAGGCCCGGGCCACGCAGGCCCGTTGCAGCTGGCCGTCGCTTACCTCGTGGGGCCGCCGGTCGAGAAGGTCCGCTCCCAGGCCGACCCGGTCCGCCAACTCTGGGACGATGGCATCGATTTCGCCGCGACGGCCGGTGGCCCGGAGCGGCTCGGCGACGAGCTCGCGCAGCCTGAGCCGGGGGTCCGCCGCGAGCCGGGGCTGTTGGAACACCATGCCGACGGAGGTCCGCAGGGCGCGCGGCGCCCGGTGCCGGAACCCGGTCAGCGCGCGGCCGTCGAAGGCCACGGTCCCCCGGTCGGGCCGGTGCAGCAGGGCGACGACCCTGGCCAGCGTGGACTTGCCGCAGCCGCTGGGGCCGAGCAGTCCGAGGGATGCGCCGGGGGCGAGGCTCAGGTGGGCGCCGCGGACGACGGGGGCCCGGCGGTCGTAGCCGGCGGTGATGCCGGTGAGCTCAAGCATGGTGGCAGGCCACCCCTTCGGTGAACGGGGGCCGGTCGGCCCGGCAGCGGGAGTCGGCGCGCGGGCAGCGGGCGGCGAAGGCGCAGCCGGGCGGGAGCGCGCCGAGCTCGGGCGGGGCGCCCGGGATGGGGGCGAAGGCCCGTTCGGGCAGGGCGTCGAGGAGTCCGCGCGCGTAGGGGTGGCGGGGGCCCGGGGCGCCGAAGAAGGCTTCGGCGGGGGCGGTTTCCACGATGCGGCCCGCGTACATGACGGCCACGGTGTCGGCGATGCGGTGGGCCGCCGCGAGGTCGTGCGTGATCATGAGCAGCGCCCGGCCGGCGTCCCGGGTGTGGGCGCGCAGCTCGTCGACGGTGCGGTGGACGAGGTCCCGGTCGAGGCCGGTGGTCGGCTCGTCGGCGAGCAGCAGGGGCGCGTCGCCGATCAGCGCGAGCGCGGTGGCGGCACGCTGGGCGAGCCCGCCGGAGAGCTCGTGGGGGTGGCGGTCGAGGTGGGTGGCGGGGAAGGCCGCCCGGTCGGCCGCGGCCTCGGCCGCCTCCCGCAGGTCCGCCCTGGCGGTCCCGGTCAGTTCGCGGACCGTCTCCTCCAGGTGGGAGCGGATGGTGCGGACCGGGGTGAGGTGCGCGGCCGGGCTCTGCGGCACCAGTGCGACGCGGCGGCCCCGGACGCTCCGGGCGAGGGTGCGCTCGTCGAGGGCGAGCAGGTCGGTCCCGTCGGCGAGCCGGGCGGAGCCCGCGGTCTCGGCGTTGCCGGGGAGCAGTCCGAGGAGGGCGGAGGCGAGCACGGACTTGCCGCAGCCGCTCTCGCCGACGAGGGCGAGGCACGCGCCGGGAGCCAGGGCGAGGGTGGCGTCGGTGACGGCCGCGACGTACCGGCCGCCGCGCATGCGGAAGCGGACGGAGAGCCGGTCCAGTTCGAGGACGGGCCGGATGGAGGTCTTCACAGGCTCAGCTCCGAGCGGCGGCGGGGGTCGAGGCGCTCGCGCCAGGCGCCCGCGAGGCCGGCGATCGCCAGGGTCGGGACGATCAGGAGGAGCCCGGGGAAGAGCGTGGGCCACCAGTCGCCGGCGAGCAGCGAACCGCGGGCCGCCTGAACCAGGTTGCCCAGGCTCGCCTGGTGCGCGGGCAGGCCGAGGCCCAGGAAGGACAGGGCCGACTCGTGCCACATGGCGTGCGGGACCATCAGCACGGCAGCGAGCCCGGCCTGCGGCAGCACTCCGGGCACGAGGTGGCGTACGGCCACCCGCCACCGCGACGCGCCCCCCGAGACGGCCGCGTCCACATGGGGCCGCGAGCGGAGCGAGAGGACCTCCGCGCGCACGATGCGGGCCGTGGACAGCCAGTGGGTCAGGGCCACGGAGACGACCACCGGCCACACCCCCGGCCGGAACATCGCCACGATGAAGATGCCGAGCAGCAGGTGCGGGATCGAGGACAGGGCGTCCACCACCCGCATGACGCACCGGTCCGGCCACCCGCCGAGCGCCCCGGCGAGCGCGCCGACCGCCGTGCCGAGGACGGTGGCGACCAGCGCCGCCACCAGCCCGACCATCAGCGAGACGCGCAGCCCGTAGACGCAGCGCAGCAGCAGGTCGCGGCCCACGTCGTCGGTGCCGAAGGGATGGGCCCAGGAGGGCGGCAGGAGCTTTGCCGACAAGTCGACCGCCTGCTGGTCGAGTTGGACCAGCGGCGGTACCAGCAGCACCGCCAGCGCGACAAGGACGACGATCACCGCCGAGGTCCGCACCCGCACGTTCCGGGTGGAACCGCGGTCGCGGCCGTGGGGCCGCCAGAGCGGTGCTCCGGTCGTGTCCGTCGTGTCGGTCGTGTCAGCCATCGAAGCCCACCCTCGGGTCCGCCAGCCCGTAGAGCAGGTCGGACAGCAGGTTCCCGGCCAGCACCGCCGCGGTGGCCAGGACCGTCAGCGCGGCCAGCAGCGGGAAGTCCACCGAGGTCGCGGCCCGGACGGTGGCCGCGGCGATGCCGGGCCAGCTGAAGACGGTCTCCACCAGCAGCGCGCCGGTGATCAGCTCCGGTACCCGCGACCCGATCAGGGTCAGCATCGGGAGCATGCCCGAGCGCAGTCCGTGGCCGAGCAGCACCCGCCGCTCCCCCAGGCCCCGCGCCCGGGCGCCCCGTACGGGATCCTCCTGCAGCGCGTCGGCCACGCCCTGCCTGACGTACAGGAAGAACCAGGGCAGTTGGGAGATGCCGAGGACCAGCGCGGGGAGCACGAGGTGGCGGGCCACCTGCCCGGCGGTGACCACGTCGCTGCCCGCGTCGGTGAGGCCGCCGGACGGCAGCACGCCGAGGCGCACCGAGAAGAACCAGATGGCGAGCAGGCCCAGCCAGAAGGCCGGGGCCGCCTCGAGGGTGTACGCGAGTCCGGAGACGGCCCGGTCCAGGCGCCCGCCCTGCCTGCGCGCGGCCAGGACGCCGAGCCCGGTGCCCAGCAGCACGGCGACGGCGAAGGCGCACAGCGCGAGCAGCGCCGACCAGCCGAGCCGTTCGGCGATGACGTCGGAGACGGGCTGGCGCATGACGGCGGAGGTGCCGAGGTCCCCGGTCAGCGCCGAGGTGAGCCACTCCCACCAGCGCGTGAGCAGGGGCTGGTCCGCGCCGAGGTTGACCCGCAGCTGGTCGAGTCCGGCCTGGGAGGCGGTGAGCCCGGCGGTGCCGGCGTATGCCTTGACGGGGTCGAAGGGGGACAGCGCGGCCACCGCGAACACCCCGAAGGTGACGGCGAGCAGGACGGGGCCGGCGAACAGGGTCCGCCGCACCGCCATGCGCGCCATCGGCCGCCACGGGAGACGGTGGAAGCGGTGGAAGCGGTGGAGGTCGTGGAGCCGGCGGAGACGGTGGGGACGGTGGAGACGGTGGAGACGGCTCACTTCTGCTTCGGCTTCCAGCTCTCGACGTTCCACCACGGACCGGTTCCGAGGCCGTGGTCGTGCGGCTCGACCTGGGTGGTGAGCCCGTCCCACTTGTCGGCCACGACGTAGAGGTGGTCGATGTGGGTGAGGTAGACGTAGCCCGGGTTCTTGACCAGTTCGCGCTGGAC
This sequence comes from Streptomyces sp. NPDC006450, assembly GCF_040612195.1. Lineage (NCBI taxonomy): Bacteria > Bacillati > Actinomycetota > Actinomycetes > Kitasatosporales > Streptomycetaceae > Streptomyces > Streptomyces sp. NPDC006450. The sequence continues at coordinate 22,569 of NZ_JBEXPT010000091.1, forward strand.
CGTGTCGTACGCGGCCTTGCGCACGGCCGGGTCCGCGCTCCGGCGGCCGTCGAGCAGTGCCTTGTCGACGGTCGGGTTGTCGTACCGGGCCATGTTGTTGAAGCCGTCGCCCGCGAGGGCGGAGTTCAGTGTCAGGTACTGGTCGAAGTCCGGGTCGGCCGGGGAGCCGCCGCCGGCGAGGACGGCGTCCGTCTTCATCCGGGGCTCGATGACCTCCCAGCTGCCGGACTCGGTGGTGACCTGGATGCCGGCCTTCTTGGCGTCGGAGGCGAAGGCGAGGGCGTGTTCCTGGCGGAGCTTGTCGCCGGAGGGGTACCAGAGCGGGAAGGCGGCGCGGACCCCGTTCTTGGCGCGGATGCCGTCGGCGCCGGAGATCCAGCCGGCGTCGTCGAGGATCCTCTCGGCCTTGCCGAGGTCGTGCGGGCGTTCCGTACCGGCCGTGAACCAGGGGCTGCCGGTCGGGACGGGACCGTAGGCGGCCTTGCCCGCGCCGTCCAGGAGCTTGTCCACCATCGTGTCCCGGTCCACCGCGATGTCCAGGGCCTGGCGGACGGCCGTGTCGCCGGTGACCGGGTGGTCCGTCGGCAGGGTGACCTGGCGGTAGTCGTAGGTCTTGGCCGCGTACATCCCCCGGCTACCGCCGGGAGGTGCCCCCGGGAGCGCCTTGCCGGCCGCGAACCCCTTGGCCAGGTTCGGCGGCAGGACGGCCCCGTCGAGTTCGCCGGAGCGCAGCCGGGTGGCGCGTACGTCGTCGTCCTTGATGACCGCCATGGTGAACTTCTTCACCGCGGGCTCGCCGCCCCAGTAGGTCGGGTTGGCCTTGAAGCTCAGCTTTTCGCCCTTGGACCAGGCGGTGAGGACGTACGGTCCGGTGCCGACGGGCTTGGTGGTGAACTCGCCGCTGTTGACGTCCTGTCCGCCGGCGATGTGCTCGGGGGCGATGGGCAGGACGGTCCGCTCGGCGAAGGGGGCGTAGGGGTACTTCAGGGTGAAGACGACGGAGTCCTCGCCGCGCGCCGTGACGTCCGCGATCGCGTCGAGCTCGGACTTGGACGCGTTGTTCGTCTTCGCGTCGAGGATCGTGCGGTAGGTGAAGACGACGTCCTTGGCTCCGAAGGGTTGTCCGTCGCTGAACCGCACGCCCCGGCGGAGCGCATAGGTGTAGGTGAGGCCGTCCGCGGAGACTTCCGGGAGGGCCTCGGCGAGCGCGGGCTTCAGCTTCATGCCGGTGTCGTGCGCCAGCAGCCCGTCGAAGATCTTCGAGTTGCCGTCCTTGCCGTAGCCCAGCAGCGGGCTGAGGGTCTCCGGCTCGGTGGCTATGCCGACCACGGCGGAGTCGGCCGCCCCGGCACCCGCCGCGGCACCTCCCCCGGGGTTCGAACAGGCCGCCGCGCCCGTGACGATCACCGCGGCCGCGGTCGCCCCGGCCATTCCCCGTACGGTCCGGGCCTTCATCTGGTGCACTTCCTTCGTTATTGCAAAGAGGTCGCAATAATGCCAGACGGGAACGGGGGAGCCGAACCGGGCCGGATGCGCGGGAAGGGCCGCGCAGGGGTCTTGCCCGGCCGCCGCGGAGCGTGACATATATGTCTAGACCTTTCCGAGGGAAGAAGAGGGCGCCCGCCGTGCACGACCTCGCACCCAGCACCGCGCCGAACCCCCCGCGCCGCCCCCGGCGGCCGTCCGTGCGGGGTACGACGCCCGCCCTCGCCCTCGCCCTCGCGGCCGCCGCGCTGACGGCGTGCGGCCCGTCGGACACCACACCCCCGGCGACGCCGGCCGGGCTCACCGCCCAAGCCGGCAGCGCCACTTCGGTCCACGTCATGTGGCAGTCGCCCGCGCCCGCCGACGGGGTGACCTCCTTCCTCGTCTACCAGGCGGACCGGCTGGTCCGTGAACTGCCCGCCGACAAGACGATGACGGACATCACCGGCCTCACCCCGCGGACCGCCTACGCGTTCACGGTCCGGGCCCGGGACGCCGCCGGGAACACCTCCCCGGCCGGCGCGGCCGCCTCGGCCACCACCCCCGCGGCCACGGCCGAGGACCGGCTGGCCCCGACCGCCCCGCCCCGTACGGACGGCACGGCCCTCGGACCCACTTCCGCCCGGCTGACCTGGGCCGCGGCCACCGATGACACGGGCGTCACCGCGTACGACGTCTACCAGGGCGACGCCCGGATCCACACGGTCGGCCCCGGCACCACCACGACGGTCCTGGAGGACCTCCGGCCCGACAGCGTGTACACCTTCACCGTCCGGGCCCGCGACGGCGCCGACAACTCCTCCCCCGCCGGTCCCGCCGCGGACGTGACCACCCCGCCCGGGCCCGGACAGCGGACCGGCACCGCTCCGGCCGATTTCACGGCGGTCGCCTCGCCGGGCGCGGTCACCCTCGCCTGGACCCCCCCGGCGACCGGCCGGGAGACCACCGAGTACGAGCTCTACGTCAACGGCCGCCCCACCACGGTCATCCAGTTCGGCGAGGGCGCCGTCCCGGCCGGCCGGGCGGAGCACCGCCTCACGGTCGCCGAACCGCCCGGAACCGCATGGACGGTGAAGCTCCGGGCGCGCCTGCCCGACGGCACCTGGGGCGTCTTCTGCGCAGAGCGGCGGATCGTCCTGGCGTCCTGAACCGACTCCCGAACCCCGCTTGTCGGAGCGGTTCCTGACAACCCGTTCGTCCGATCTGGGCCGAACGGTACTGCGGAGAAAGAAGATCGCGCAGAATACTCACGTGTTCGGTGAGTACTCGGTCAACAACAATCAGGCAGATTCCACGGACGGCGAACCTGGGCCAGACTCTGGCGCCGTGCCGGGAAACCTGCCGCCGGAAACGGCGAGCTTCGTGGGCCGTGAGCGTGAACTCGGCCTCCTGTCCGACCTGCTGCGCGAGCGCCGGCTCGTCACGCTCACGGGCGTCGGCGGCGTGGGCAAGTCCAGGCTGGCCCTGCGGGCCGCCGCCGACCCCCGCCAGCGCAGGCCCGACGGGGTGTGGTGGGTGGAGCTCTCCCCGCTGCGCGACGCCGACCTGCTCACCGCCACCGTCGCGCACTCCCTCGGCCTCGCCCACCAGTCCCCGCGCCCCCTGGACGAGGAACTGTGCGCGTGGATGGCCGACAAGGAAATGCTGCTCGTCCTGGACACCTGCGAACACCTGGTGGCCGCCTGCCGGCACCTGGTGGGCGAACTCCTGCAGTCCGCACCGGGCCTGACGGTGCTCATCACCACCCGGGAGCCGCTCCGCAGCCCCGGGGAGGAGCTGGTCGAGGTCAGCCCGCTGCCCAGCGACGGACCCGACAGCGACGCCCTCGCCCTGTTCCGGGCCCGCGCGGTCGCCGCCACCCCGCACGCGTCGGCCGCCTTCGCCGACCCGGACCGGGCGGCCCTCGCCGCGGACGTCTGCCGCCGCCTGGACGGGATCCCCCTCGCCCTCGAACTGGCCGGCGCCCGGATGCGGCTGTGGACCCTGGAACAGATGGCGCAGCGCCTCGAAGGCCGCTTCGACCTGCTCTCCGACACCGCCGCCTCCCGGCTCCCCCGCCACCAGACGATGCGCACCGCGATCGGCTGGAGCCACGAGCTGTGCGAGCCGGTCGAGCGGCTGCTGTGGGCCCGGCTCTCGGTGTTCACCGGGGACTTCGACGTCGCCGCGGCCCGCGCGGTGTGCTCGGGCGGCCCGCTGGCCGCCGCGCGGGTGGAGCGGGTACTGGCGGGCCTCGTGGCGAAGTCGGTGGTCCGGTGCAGCCGGGAACGGGGCGCGGGCGCCCGCTACCGGCTCCTGGACACCATCCGCGAGTACGGCCAGGACTGGCTGGCGGAACTCGGCGAGGAACGCGTCGTCGCCGACCGGCACGCCCACTGGTACGCGGCGCTCTCGAAGGCCGCCGACCCTGGCTGGATGGGCCCGGGCCAGGTGGACTGGTACCGCAGGATGACCGCCGAGCACGCGCAGCTCCGTACCGCCCTGGAGCACCTGCTCCGCTCGGATCCCACGGCGGCCCTGGAGACGGCCGGCGCGCTCTGGTTCTTCTGGTTCTCCTGCGGCCACGTCAACGAGGGCCGGTCCTTCCTGGAGCGGGCCCTGAGCCGGGGCCCGCGCTCGGGAGCCGCGTACGTCCAGGCGCTGTGGGCCCTGGGGCTCACCACCCTGCTCCAGGGCGACCTGGCCACGGCCGAGGAGCTCGGCAAGGCGTGCACCGGCGCGGCGGCCACCCTCGCCGACCCGGAGCCGGAGCTGCGCGCCGCGTACCTGCACGCGGTGTCGGTGCTGATGCCGGGCGATCCCCTACGGGCCCTGGCGCTCGCCGGACCCCGGGCGCGCGGGGGCCACGGCGGAAGACCCACCGGCGTGGGCTGGCTGCTGTGCCGGCTGGCCACCGGCTACGCCCTGTGCGACCTCGGGCGCTTCGAGGAGGCCGAGGAGGAGGCGCGGGGCCTGCGCGAGGCCTGCGCGGAGCTGGGCGAGCGCTGGCTGCGGGCGTACGCGGACTACATCCTGGCCGTGGCGGCGTTCGGGCTCGGCCACCACGGGGAGGCGGCCCGGCACGCGCGGGCGATGCTGTCGGGCAAGCGGCTGCTGGGCGATCGCTTCGGGATCGCGCTCGGTCTCGACCTGCTGGCGGCGGCGGTGGCGGCCATGGGAGACGGCGAGCTGGCGGCCCGGCTGCTGGGCACGGGGCACGCCTGGTGGCGCACGGTGGGCCGGCCGCAGATGGGCTCCCCCTCGCTGACGGCCGTGCGCGACGAGGGCGAACGGCAGGCCAGGGCCGCGATCGGCGACGAGGCGTACGAGAGCGCCTTCCTGGGCGGCGCGGCGGCGTCCACCGGCTGACGCCCGGCCCGTGGGCCCGGGTCAGTGGACGCAGCCGATGGCGCCGTGGCGTAACTCCGGGGCTCCCGTCAGTACGGGAGGGGTCTGCCCGACGGTGTACGCAGGTCCAGGTCTCGGGGTGCGGGCTTCGGGACGGGCTTTCGGATCAGCTGCTGGCGCATGCTGCCTCCTCGCTCAGACCAGGGCCGGGCGGCGGGGTTCCACCGTGCGGCCGTCGGGGAGCAGTTCACCTGTGTCATCGAAGACGACGGCGCCGTTGCACAGCAGGTTCCAACCCTGTTCGGGGTGGAAGGCCACGGTGCGTGCGGCGTCGTGGTCGACGCTGTCGGCGGTCGGGCAGGGGGGCTGGTGGGAGCACATGGCGCACCTCCTCGCAGAGTGGGGCGGGAAGGCCGGTGGTCACCCGGTCGAATCCGCGATCCACGGTGGCGGTGAGTATTACTGATCGCCACCCCCGGACGGAACCCATATTCGCCGCCCAGTTCAGGGTGTGTATGCCCGCTTACGATGCGCTCATGCCCGCTATCCGGATCATTCGCCGCACACTTCTCGACACCGGGGAGGCGTGGAGGAGGCTGACGGACTGGGAACTCCACGCCGCCGCCGTCCCGCTCACCCGGGCGATCATCGAAACGCCGCCTCCCACGCACACCGGAACCCGTTTCACCATGCGTACGGGCGTGGGGAGCATCACCTTCGACGACCCGATGGAAGTCACCCTCTGGCAGCCCCCGCGGGGCGCCTCCGCCGGACTGGTCCGGCTCGTCAAACACGGCCGGGTGGTGCGGGGCGAAGCGGAGATCGAACTCCGCCCCTCGCCTGCGGGCGGATGCGAGGCCGAATGGCGCGAGGAACTGCGCGTGCGCGGCCTGGGCCGCCCCTTCGACCCCCTGGTGACGGCGGCCGCCCGGCTCCTGTTCACCCGCGCCCTGGAGGCCCTCCTGCGCCCCTGAACGGCTCCGCGCCGCCGGGCAGGCCCCGACGCAGGAAGGGGCCCGGGGCCGCCGCGCGGC